>CAYYFT010000136.1:0-4592 GCA_964471015.1 uncultured Pirellulales bacterium
CTTTCTCCACAAGTCCAATTCAGTTTCCAACTTGCGCATCTGCGCTTCCTGTCGAATCAACCAATCCCGCAGGAATTCATCTCTGCCTTTGCGTTTGAGCTCATCTATAATTTGCTTGCGCGTTTCGGCATCCTTGCCGACCGGTATGCCCAGCGAATGCAGTGCCTTCTCCGCCTCCACTGCTACTTGTCCTTCAGAATCATCAAGCAGTTTAATCAGCTTAAATATCGCCCTCATATCCGGCTGAAGTTTCAATGCATATATTGCATTCAATCTCGCCTTGGCCGGCAGCGAACTGTCCGTTACTATTTTTTCAAGTGGCTCGGATACCTGCTCATACTTGAAAAGCAAGGTCGCTTCAGCGGCCAATTTGGCCTCGCTAAAATCTTTTGTGGTCAAAATCTCAATTAACGGCTGAACAAAGTCATCTTTTGTCTTTATGGATTCCTGCATCCCCCTGGCCTGAATCAATGCCTTACAGACAGCCACTCGTGCAGCACTATTTTCTGCCTGCGTCAGTGCTGCAAGTAGAATCTCTCGGGCCAGCGGGTCTTCGCTAAACAGCATTACTGCTGCTGCATCGATGCGTATCTGTTCACTTGCGCCCTGGAGCAGGGCGTCTTTGTTGATTTTCAATTGCCTGCCAAGCTCGGCCCCGGCGACCGCCTTATCAGCCGGCAAAGCTGGTTTGTCCTGACTGACGCTGACTTCCTGACAGCCTATCGCCAACAGCAACATCACCAGATATAGTTGCTTTGTAATCATCGCGATAACCTTAAGAATCCGGTTTTTTAACTTAACCATTATAAAACAAAACCCTTAACAATGCAAATTTATGGTCTTGGGTGAAACTTTTTGTGAATCTCTCGCAGCCTTTCCTGGTCAACGTGCGTATAAATCTGGGTAGTGGCTATGTCCACATGCCCGAGCATTTCCTGCACGCTTCGCAAATCCGCTCCGCCGGCCAACAGATGCGTTGCGAAGCAATGCCTTAATGTGTGAACGGTTAAATTTCCGGGCATACCTGCGCGAATTGCATATTTTTTGATTAATCTCCAGATTTCAATACGGCTCATAGGCCGACCTGTCCGAGAAAGCAGCAGAAAATCACCGCTGAACGCCCTGGCCAATTTAGGACGCAATTCCGCAAGGTACTTAACTGCCGTGGCTATAGCCACTTTGCCGACCGGGATTACCCGCTCTCTATTACCCTTGCCCAGGCAGCGCAGGTAGCCGATGTCAAGGTTCAAATCGCTCGTCTTCAGGCCGGCTAACTCACTGGCACGTACCCCGGTGGCATAGAGCAATTCGAGCATTGCTTTGTCACGAAGGTAAAAAGGTTCGTCCGGACAAACAGCATTAATAATACTGATAACCTGTTTTTTGCTGCAAATAGTCGGAAGTCTCTGCCACAGCTTAGGGCCTTCGAGGATTGCTGCAAAATCGTCTTCGACAAGGCCGGTAAGTTTGCCAAATCGAAGAAACATTCTTATAGCAACAAGGCTGCGTTTAATTGAGCCTTCGCTTCTTCGCTCGTCCTTCGTGAGGATTCGCAGATAGTTTTGGATAAGGGCCGGTCTTATTTGGTCCAGCCGGCTGATTTTGCCTGTGGCAGAGCTATTAGATTTGCAATATTCCAAAAAGTCCTTCAAATCGCGGCCATAGGCCAAAATGGTATTTTCGGCCAGACCCGCTTCAACGGTCAGGTAGCCAAGGAAATCTTTTGCCTCCTTCCCTAAAGGTAAAGAGAGTAACTTTTCACCAACAGATTGTACCTGAACTGAGGTCATTTTTTCATCGCTCGTCGCTTGAAAAGGAGAAAACACAATACGCAATACGATAATAATATCGGCCTTAAAACCAGCTATTCTTTAGTTGCAAAGTTGAGCTGAGCAATATGGTAATGGTGGCGCTGACCCTCTAATTTGAAAAAAACAATTGGTTCTTGAGCTAAAAGCCCACTACATATATAATCAGCCCGATTCGCTCTATATAAAGGAATGCAAATATGGACACAAGGCACAAAGCTCAATATCCAGGACCAAAGGCCAAATACATGAGAGCCGAAACAACCTCGAATTCTATCTGCTTTCTTCGTGGCGGACCGACTTTTACTATGGTCTTTAGTCTGTGGTCTTTAGTTTATGGTCTTTTTTTCGCCGGCTGTGCACAACAGCAACAGTATGAAACAGTCGAGCAAATCTGCCCGGCGGGTATAGACAAACAGCAGGCAATGCAGATAGCCGAAGATGTCCTCGGCAAATTGCATTTTTCCATCGCCAAATCTGATGCCGAGCTTGGCGTTATTAGAACCAGGCCCTTAACCGGAGCGCAATTCTTCGAATTCTGGCGCAAAGACAACGTCGGGTCTTTCAACGCAATGGAAGCAAACCTGCATACTATTCGAAGAATTGCAGAATTAGAGATAAAACAGCCCTCGGCTTCGCCGAGAGGCGAGCAGGACACACAGTTG
This sequence comes from uncultured Pirellulales bacterium, assembly GCA_964471015.1. Taxonomy (GTDB): domain Bacteria; phylum Planctomycetota; class Phycisphaerae; order Sedimentisphaerales; family Anaerobacaceae; genus CAYYFT01. The sequence continues at coordinate 2,474 of CAYYFT010000136.1, forward strand.
TGCATCCGTTGCAATGTAAATGCACAAAGATTGCGTTTGCCTGAGCGCGAAATCCGTAGCCGCTCACGAGCATACCAGATGTTCTCGCAGAGCAGCTCATCAAGGCAAGCGCTAATACTGCACAAAGAGCAAAAACAAGGTATGGCCTGGGTCGATTTGGGCCAAGACAGACAGCTGGCAACAGTGATTTTGAAGCAAATCGAAAACAAAATCACTAAGATACAAAAAGGAAAATCACTGTGAGAATACTTCTCTGCGGCGGAGCAGGTTACATCGGCAGTAATATGACGGCTTCCCTCACCGCCGAAGAACACCAACCCGTCGTCTATGATAACCTCAGCAAAGGCCACAAGGCCGCTATAGCAGGATGTGAATTCGTAAAAGGCGACCTGGCCGATTACAATCTGCTCGTCAAAACACTCAAGAAACACAAAATCGAAGCCGTCTTCCACTTTGCTGCATTGATTGAAGTCGGCGAATCGGTTCAGGAACCGCTTAAATACTATCACAACAATGTATCCGGCACGCAGACTTTACTGAGTGCGATGGAGGCGGCCGGCGTGGAAAAATTTATCTTCAGCAGCAGCGCAGCGGTATATGGCATACCCCAACGAGTGCCGATTACCGAAGATTCGCCGACCGCACCAATCAATCCTTATGGAGAAGCAAAACTGGTCGTTGAAAGAATGTGTCACTTTCAAAGCCGGACCGGAAAACTTGCGGTTGCGTCGCTTCGATACTTCAATGCCGCAGGCGCCGGAGCAAACGCCACTTTGGGCGAGGACCATCGACCTGAATCGCACCTGATTCCACGCGTCATCCAAGCCGCAATGGGAAAACTCAATGAAGTCAAAATCTACGGGACCGATTACCCAACGCCCGACGGAACCTGCATTCGCGATTACATTCACATCGAGGATTTATGCAGGGCGCATCTGCTGGCGATGAGAAAGCTCGATAAACAAGTGGAGATGATTTACAACCTCGGCAATGGCAATGGCTACTCAGTAAAAGAAGTAATCGAAACAGTTAAAAAGGTCAGCGGCAAAGATTTTAAGGTGACAGAATCAGAGCGTCGGCCGGGCGACCCGCCAGTGCTTGTCTGCGACGCCACAAAGGCAAAGAACGAACTCAGCTGGAAACCAAAATTCCCAGACCTCGAAAAAATAGTCGCAACCGCCTGGCAATGGCATAACGAACACCCTGACGGCTATCCGGATTAAACTTGCCCGCCTGCGGCGGGTTTGAAATCTCAGAGGAAAGTTTATGAGTGAGATTTACCTCGGCATTGATTTAGGCGGAACGTTTATAAAGGTCGGCTGTTTCGATTCTGACCTGAAACTTTTAGCCAAAACATCGGCACACACAGAGGCCGAAAAAGACGCCAAAACAATAATAGAGAATATGGCCAAAGCGGCCGAGCAGGCCGCAGCCAAAGCCGGCTTTGCTATGGACGATGTCTCTGCAGTTGGTTTGGCCAGTCCCGGCCCTGCTAAATACAGAGAAGGAATCATCGAGGCAGCCACGAATTTCCCGAACCTCAGGAACATTCCCATTCGGCGGATGCTCAGTGACAGACTTAGCGGAAAGACAATCATTTTCGAGAACGATGCCAATGCTGCCTGCTTCGGCGAATTCGTTGCCGGTGCGGGAAAAGACGTTGATGATATGGTCTTTTTCACTCTGGGTACTGGCATTGGCGGTGGAATCATCAATAAAGGCAAACTGCTTGTCGGCGCAGGTGACAACGCCAACGAGCTTGGACATATCATAATATATCCGGATGGTCGATTGTGCAACTGCGGCCAAAAGGGCTGCGCCGAAGCATACGCTTCAGCAACCAATACCGCCAAAAGAGCAACTGAAGCCGTCGAGGCCGGAGAAAAATCGTCTCTTAAAAAGGTCCTTGACGAAAAGGCCCAAATCACCTGCAAGGATGTTTACGACCATTTAAAGGCCGGCGACAAATTAGCCAAAAAAATAACCGACGAAACTGCCAAAGCCCTTGCCATCCTCTGCATCAACGTCCTGCACACCACCGAACCGGCACGCATCGTCTTCGCAGGCGGTATGATTGCCGCAGGTGACGTTTTGCTAAACCGGATAAAGGACTACTTCA
>CAYYFT010000137.1:0-4551 GCA_964471015.1 uncultured Pirellulales bacterium
GCGGTTTCGAGTTTTTGAATGAAGTTGTTTTTTTTGAACGCGATGGTCCATTTGCGGAACGTCACCCAGCCGGCAAAACGAATCAGGTAGTTGCGCCAGTTGCGGTACCACTTTCTCCACCCGAGCCGGATGTTGTGGAAAAAGAAAATCAAAGTGGGAAAAGAGAATATATTCAGCACCACAAGGAACATATACTTGAACTGATAAAAGCGGCCCATGATTTTCTTGGCGCAGCGCTGTATCTGCTTCGCGGTCAGCGGCTCATCCGGCTCGAAGATGGGAAAATTACCGTCGTAGTACTCCCATCCTATGTCCGCAACTGGGTAAATTCTGTTTTGCTCTTGCAGGCGGCGCCTTAACTCGGTGCCGGGTAGAGGAACGGGCAGAAGTACCTGAACTGTGTCGATTTTGGCCTTGCGGATAAAACGTCTGTAGCGCTTGGCACGCTCGCCGGCGGACATTTCAAAGCTCTGCCCTGCCTTTAGCGGATACCCGAAGATGAACATCCCGTGAACGAGGAATCCGAATTCGTGAAAGGTCCTCGCCAGCGATACCATTTCCTCGCACCGAACGTGCTTGTTCATAGCGATGAGTTCTTCCTCGATGGGTGATTCGAAGCCGATAGCGACCGTCTCAATATCGGCTCGCTGCATCGCGGAAAGCAGCTCGGAATCTTTGGCCTTGTCTAATCTTATCTGAACGGTAATGTCCAGGCTCCTCCGGATGCTCTTTTCGTAGTAGCTGAGCATATTGCAGAACCTTATCGTTTCCTCTCGCTGTTGACCGAAAAGGTCATCCACTATGAAAAATTGCTTCGCATTTCTGCTCTCGACCAGTGAGCTGATATGTTCGAGCAGTCGTTCAGGACTGGCTGGCCGGGGCCTGCCTTTGACTGTGCAGAACTCACAATCCATCCCGCACCCTCGAATCCTTTCCACGGGATATATCTTGATTTTGGCATAGCGCACGAGAGAAAAATCGGGCAACGGCAGCTTGTCAAAGTCCGTCGTCGGCGACCTTTTTTCCGTAACAAAGACCTCGCCGTCCTTCAGATAAGCTATGCCCCTGACCTCGCTTGGCTCTTTTTCACCTTCTATCACGCCCAGAAGCTCCGTGATTGTCTCTTCCGCTTCGCCGATAACGACATAGTCGATGCCGCTGGACAATGCCTCAGCGATGCTCTCTTCAATGAAGTGCTGGCCGCCGGCGACGGTTACGATGCCGAGATTCTTGTAGAAGCGGGCTATTTGGTAAACTCTGGGTATGGTGCTGGTTAGCCCCCCGTAAAAACCGACAACGTCCGCAGGTCTTTTTCTCTGCAGGAATTCGTGGTCGGCCCCACCTGAGCTTCCCTTGGGGCCGAATCGGCGAAGGTTATTTTCGTCGATAACCTCAACGTCCCATTTTCCCATTTTATTGATGGCCGTAGCAACGCACACAGGCCCAAGGGCTGTAGTCTTCTTGGCGATATGAGAGTAGATATTGAATGCCGGGTAAGCGGGAATTACAACTCTGAATCTGTGTCTTTTCTTCGTTAAGTCAAGCATGCCGCAGGCCGAAAAATTGTTTCCATAACAGATTACACCCTTGTGAAGCAAAAATCAAGCTTCTCCTGTTTAATTCCGGAAATACGCCCTTTCGCCCTTATGCTCTTTTACCTGCGCGAGGGGGCCGGTTTAGTGCGAAATGGTGCTGCATAATATATCGATATTATTTGGTTCCTACAAAATGATGATATGCAGTCTTGATTTTTTGCCTCTCCGCCATCTGGTCGCGATGTATATGGCAGTATATTTCATGGTTATAGATGCTCAGGGTATGTGTGCAGCCCGGAAACATACATTTCCTGTCATCAGCCGAGGTCTTTAGTTTTTTTCTCATAGTTACACTCCTGTAAATAGAGCGCCAAACAAAAAAACTGTAAAGGTTAGTTATCTTCCTTTGCAGCTTAAAGAGTTTCTAATCTTTTGCGTCTTTATCATTTTACCACATTATTGCGCCTCGTCAAACATTTTAATTACTTGCTTATCTTGAGCAGGCTGGATAGTATCACAGTCCGAAGCAAGTACTTAAAGCAGGTTGATATTTAGAAAATATCCGCACCGTGATGGATATTGATTGAAAGCCGGCAATACCGGCAAACTTTTCTCAAAAGAAAGGCAGTAAAATAATGAACCTTTATGTAGGAAATTTATTGTTTGACGTCACCGAAAACGATTTAAAAGAGCTTTTTGAGCCGTTCGGTCAGGTCACTGAGGTCCGGCTGATTATGGATAAGTTCACAGGCAAATCCAAGGGTTTCGGATTTATTGAAATGCCCTCTAAAGAGGAAGCTCAAAAAGCCATCGCAGAGCTGAACGGCAAAGATATGAAGGGACGCGATATGACTGTCAACGAGGCTAAGCCCAAAACCGACCGTGGCGGTAGAGGCGGACGAGGCGGCTTTGGTGGCGGCGGCGGTCACGGACGAGGTGGCAGTCGTGGCGGCGGCTTCGGCGGAAGAGACCGCTACTGACAATCGGCTTTGCCGAAACACTAAACCAGAATATCCTAAACCGAAAGCCCGCCGGTTTATCCGGCGGGTTATTAACTTGACTTCGGGGGTTACTTGCTTTCTCTAATTCTCTAATTCCCCAATTCGCTTGTGCTCTTATGCTCTTCTCGCATCGAGTATCCAGCATCTAATTCTCTAATTCTAACTTGACCTTCGCTCATCTTTAAGATACTTTATCTTCCAAAAGTGGAAAGCTGGAAAAAGGAGACTTAATATGCTTTTAATGAGCACTATGGGTTGGATAGTTATTATTGCGGCTGTTGTCATTTTAGCTGTGTTTATTGGGATCAAAATAAAAGATAAATATCATTAGAAAGGTGGGGGTTACTCCCACGCGAGGATTTCTTTATATTTAGCCCCCTGCATTGCAGGGGGTTACTCTGCTCAATCCGAAAGCCCGCCGGTTTATCCGGCGGGTTACTTTTCCTATCGACTATCGACTAGCGACTAACGACTAATAGCTACCCCATCGGGGTCATTGCGAGCGCAGCGTGGCAATCTTGCCTGTCATTCCTGCGAAGGCAGGAATCCATTTTATCATCCTAAGCTTGTCGAGGAGTTACGAAATTTCCACAGGACTCAGTTTTTCCCAAGCTCGAAAAAACCGAAGCAATTGGCGAAAGGCGGAGCCTGCCCTCGAATGTCGTAGTCGGGGGCCAATTGCAAGTGCCTCGCCAGCATGCGTTTGGTGACGCTCCCTTGGCCGTAGCTTAATGCGAGAGAGTTACAGTTAAAAATGATGTTGACTTGCTCGTGCCGCCTTCTGCTCAGATGCTGTTTTACTCGTATGCCTCTGACGGATTTACTCCGTTATTTTCCCTTTTATTTTTTCTTCTGTCTTCTGTCTACTGTATCCTAACTTCTGTTTTATGTTTCCTCGTTGCCCGCCCTGCGGGCGGCCTCCGGCAGCACTACGCAATGGAATTTTACTATTTCATTTTACCCGCAAAATTAAAATCTATCGCTGTTGCTCCACCAATTTTACCCTTTTTTCAACCTCCGTCAATATCAAAAATCCCTGCCTGCCCGGCGAAGTTCCTTAACGTAGTCGGGTGTTAATTTAGGCAACTTTTTCGTTGACTTTTGCCCGAAATTTGGTATAATACCCGCCAGTCCATTAGGGACGCACCGCCCAGTAGGGCACGTCTTCAGGGTTAGCAAACCCAATCAATTAACATATTTAATGTTCGTTACTTCTTTTGGAGAAACGGAAGCAATGACTGTCTGCACTGACAGGAAAAATCAATCAAAATGTACACAAATTATGCAAAACGAACCCAATTTTCAAAATACCAAATTGTTTATAACCGCAGTATATACAATGACTAACAACAAAAAACAACGAACAATGAACTATCAAAAACAAACCCAATCAAACCCAATCGAACCCAATTTCAACAGGTGGGGCTGAATTATTTAGGGCGTGTTTTCTGTGTGCCAATCGGCCTGGGTGTCTTTGTGGTTCAGGATGATTTCAAAATCCTTCTTGTCAATTACACCGTCGGCGTTGATGTCGCCGAGCAGATAACTCCCTTGGGGACAGGCTCCAGGCGATTTTATGCTGGTCAGCAGGTTATTGACAAGAATAGTAATGTCCGAATCGTTGACAATGCCATCGGCGTTTAGGTCATACCAGAGGATATTGTCGCTTCCGTCTTCGCTTCCGCTTCGCCGGACAAGGTCCTGTTTGTTGCCGACGTTCCAGGCAAGGCCGTAGCTTTCGGCTGTGGGTATTTGGTTCGGGTCATCGATATCACTGAAAGAAACGACGAGCTCGTAGTTGGTGTAGTTCGCATCACCTTGGGTGTAAATATGCTCGACGTTATCAACTTTGCTGTCGCTGTAATCGAGCAGATAATCGTTGTTGGGGTCTTCGGGGTCAACGGCCCAAAGCTCCAGCCGGAGGTTAGAGTCCTCTTCGGGCGTTTGTGCAAAGGGATAGACGCTGTTGTAATGCTTGTTCCAGACGAGCGTAGCGGTAACAGATTCCTTTGCCG
>CAYYFT010000138.1:0-4547 GCA_964471015.1 uncultured Pirellulales bacterium
AGAGTGGCAGGAATGGAATATTGCGCTGCAGGAGTTTCTTGACGACAACCCTGACGTGAACCTGGCCAATGTTGCGACAATTACTATCGGTTTCGGTGACGGCAGCGGTGAAGACCCAGGTATCGTGTACTTTGAGGACATCATAGTGCATGTGACCAGATGTGTCCTTGCGGAGCGTGATGACGATTTTGCCAGGGTTGACTACGCTCCGGGTGGTGTAGTTGCCGGCGATTGCGTGGTAGACAGTCAAGAGCTTGAGGAAATAGCACGCGCCTGGCTTTATCGAGATAGCATCGTTCCTACGAAAAACCCGAACGATGTCAATCTTGTCTTGTATTATCAGTTTGAGGAAGGAGATGGCAATAAGGTATATCCCCATCCTTCTGGCAGGCTGAACGACCCTTGTATCTGGAGTGGGACTTTATGGAATAGCGCTTCTGAGGCAAACGTAGTCGAATGGTCGACAGACCACGCACCCGGCATAGGCGGCTCCCACAGCCTGTATTTTGACGGTGAAGCCGGCTGCAGGGTCGATTGCGGAACCCGCGGACAAGCGGAACTTGGAATCGGTCCAGATGATGTAAACGCAATTACTCTGTCTGTCTGGATAAAGTCGTTAGGACCTCGCTCCTGGTCCTCCTATTATCTTTCCAAGTTTATGGGTATACTTGGTAAACGAGGCGGCTGGACTGAAAATACCGTGATATGGATGTTTTCGATTACTCCTGACGCCGAAGCGATGTGTTTTACGTCTCGTGGAGGTGGATTATATACAGCCGGGGTACTACCTCCGACTTGGGGCAAATGGACACACATAGCCGTCACGTTTCCGCATCCTTCGGGAGACCCTGAGGACCCGAACGAATTTGCCAGGATCTTTCTCAATGGAGCCCAGTCAAATACCGGGGCGTTTACATGGAGCCATGGGTCCGACCCCAATATCTTGTTGTCAATAGGCGATACGATGGAAGAGGCTGCCTGGCCCGACAGCCCCGAAAGTTTCTATGGCTACATAGACGAAGTCCGTATCTACGACCGTGTACTGGAGCCCAACGAAATAGCGTATCTGGCTGACACGAGCCCTGAAGACGGCAAACTGCAGACTCCGGTGTCGTCAGGCGCTGAGGTGTACGAGGAAGAGCCGGTAGGCGAGAGGATACTCAACTTCAAGGACTTTGCCGTTATAACGGATATGTGGCTTGAGGAGCAAATGTGGCCGTAATTAGCGGTAGCGGTGATATGAAGCTAAGTGGATTCCTGCTTGCGCAGGAATGACATAAAGGCTTGACCAATTCGGGGCCTATACTGAGCTAATCGGTATAGGCCCCGGCTGTTTTTATATGGCGGGCAGGAGAGAACGAAAAACGTAAAACGAAAAGCCATGGCATAAAACTTAAATGCGTTCCCCCCTTCGCTAAAGCTACGGAGGACAGGCGGGGCTTCGGCGAGCGGCGGAGGCCGTGGAAAGGAACAGAAAAGAGAATATCCAATATCGAACACTCAATGTCGAATTATGAAGTAAAAGGATTGAATACCGAATAAGGAAATTCGACTGTCGAAAGTGGGGGTCTCATTTAGCGTACAGCGTTAAGCGTTTAGCGGACAGCGGACAGAGCAAAGCTAAAAGCTTAAAATGGAAAGTGCAAAACCAAAATGTAAAACTTAAAACCGGGTTAGCTACGAAAAGGCACAAAAAATTAACCACGGATTGACGCGGGTAAATAAAGCCACAGAGAATGCAGAGAAAAATCAAAATGCAAAAAGCAAAATGACATCCGCCTTCAGTAAACTTACGGCGGACAAGTAGCAAAAATCAAAAATACAAAAACACGGAAAACGAAAGACAGATACTCGATACTGGATACTTGATACTCGTTACGAATTAAGGAGACAAGGTTGCTGTTGCTGGTGGAGGGCGACCGCCGGAGGCGGGGGACGGACGATAGAATAATTTAAAAGTTAAAACTGGAAGTGCAAAATCAAAGCTGAAAAGTTAAAAGTTACGGGCGGGATTAGTTAATTAGAGAATTAGAGAATTAGTGTCTGGGTCTCAGATAAAGACCCCTGCCTACGACTTGCAGGGGCAGGCTATTCCGGAATCTGCGATGAGCAACAGCGATAGTTTTTAGTTTTTAATTTTGCGGGTAAAATGGGGTGGTGAAACACTAATGCGCAGCGCTGCCGGAGGCCGCAACGAGGAAACGAACAGTAAGTATGCCGCAGGCATACGGGAAAAATAGCATCCGAGCAGAAAGCAGCACAAGCGGGTGAGTAGTTGAAGAAGTTCAATCAACCTTCAGGGGGGAGGCAGGTATGGGAAGGCGAGGGAACAAGCAAACGAGGGAGGATGTGTGGAGGGGAGGAATTTCAGTAGGTGGTAATACCACCTAGCGCATAATAATAAAGCATATAAGTATATGCATATATACTTATATAGTATTTCAGCAAATGTCAGGTGTTTAGTTGGAGGAATTTAGAAACCTAATTGTGAAGTGGTGGAGTGGCGTCAGAAAGTATATTAGTATATACGTATATACTAATATAGCATTTAAGTGCTAATGATTTTAATGAGTTGGAGGGTGAACATTTTATTGCGAAATGGCAACTAAGGGTATAGGATAATTCAGTATTACGAACTGTTGAGGAATAAGAGATGAACCTGTCGAGATGGCTTTCACTTGCCGTGGCCATTATATATATCCTGTTATTTGTTCTCTCTTTCTTTCTCAGGGGAGAACATGAAGAGATGTCAACAGAAGATATAGTTAGGACATCAATCGGGATTGTTTTCTGGCTTTGTCTTTCTCTGGGGTGCATATGGTTCGGCGACGAACTCGGCGAAGGGATGGTAGGAGCTAAATACGGCTTAGTTTCGTCGCCCTCGCCGGGCTGGGCAGTCGAGCTGATGGGGTGGATATTACTTTTTATACCTGCCGGTATTTTCATTTGGGGTTTTATCGGAGAAGGAAAATAATATCGCCGAGGCAAAGTGAAAATTGGTTGTGGGGAATTAGAAAATGGGGTAAATTTTTGCAGCGGTGAAGACATTAAGAAAACCGGGCTGAGCGAACTCTTTTCGGTAAAACGAAATATGCAGAAGCTGAGACTATTTCACATTGGTATTCCATTGGCGCTTTTGTTTTTGGCCGGCTGCGGCCTGTCTCGCAATCCTGTGCCGTTAGCGAGGATATATGATGGTCGTTTGGCAGGTTTTCCAGAAGTGCGTTTCTGGGATATCGAATACAGCCCGGACGTTGAGGTAGATTCAAGCGATTCCTCAGACTGCAGCTTTTTGGCTTTGTCCGGCGGCGGAGCCCAGGGGGCATTCGGGGCTGGGTTCTTAAACGGCTGGACAGATTCGGAGACACGGCCGAGGTTCAAAATCGTAACCGGTATCAGCACCGGAGCGTTAATCGCACCTCTTGCTTTCCTTGGCTCTGAATACGATGACGAACTCGAGAAACGTTACACAACTATCAGCACCGGAGACGTGGTGGACCTCTGGAAGCTTTTGAGCTTTGGTCTTCTTCCGGCCCTTTTCGGGGAATCTGTTGCCAGCACAGAGCCGCTGAAGAATATGATATCAGATTTGATAACTCCAGAGGTATTGAAAGCTATCGCTGACGAGCACGCCAAAGGAAGAAGGTTATACGTCGGCACTACTAATTTAGATGCCCAGCGTGAAGTGATATGGGATATGGGGGCGATTGCGAGCAGTGGCGAGGCCGGCACGCTGAAACTGTTTAGGAAAATTCTGTTAGCTTCTGCAGCCATACCGGTAGTATTTCCGCCGGTCTATTTCGACGTTGAGATAGACGGGGAAAAATACGATGAGATGCACGCTGATGGAGGTGTTATCACCGGGATGTTCGGTTACGGAACAAAGGTATTTGCCGAGGCGCAGAGGCGAGGTATATGTAATTTTTATATCATAAAAAACGGCAAGCTCGATGTCGAAGCGGAGCAGGTGAAGCGCCGCTGCCTTTACATATCGATGCGTTCTTTTTCAACTCTTATGAAAGCTCAGTCGTGGGGAGATATGGAGAGGCTGTATAGTCTTGCAAAAAAAGACAACGTGGGCTTTCACTATATCAGCATTCCGAACAACTATGAACCAAAGGGCAAAGAGATATTCGACCCAAAGGAGATGAAGAGGTTATACGATTTGGGATATGAAATAGCGATGTCAGATGATCCATGGCAAAAGGAAATACCGCTTTCCAGTGAAGAAGGTGGGTGGATTTGGACGCCCGCAAGATAGGGGGGGAATTGCGAAGCTGCGGCGGAGAGCACAACGAGGAAACGTAGATACAGATCGCCGTCCCCTTCGAAAGCTCAGGATAATAAAATGGATTCCCGCCTTCGCGGGAATGACAGGCAAGATTGTCACACTGCGCTCGGGATGACCCCGATGAGATAGCTGCGCATCTCACGGGGCAGGCAAATCCTGCCATCAAGATGGCAGGGCTAACCAAAGCGGAATCGCCACAGAGAGATAGCAGACGGCGCATCTCACAGGGCATGCAATAAATCCCGATAAATAACAT
>CAYYFT010000139.1:0-4526 GCA_964471015.1 uncultured Pirellulales bacterium
GTAACGGAACAGTCAGGCCGTGCAGCAAACGGATTGATGCTCTCTTCTTTTGTCAACCCTGCGTAGCCTTGGCGAAGCGGGGTCATCCCGAGCGAAGCCGAGGAATCCATTAAAAATTGTCATTCCTGCGAAACTTGTCCCAAAGGGAGCAGGAATCCACTTCTGTTTTCCCGACCGTTATTCTCCTTGCTCGGTTTTGAACATTTGAAATTTCTATTTTGATAATTTGAATTTGCCTGCCCTCCGTAGCCCGCAGGGCGAAGGATGGGTTTAGGATTTAGATATTCGGATTTCGAGTTTCCTTGTTTACTCCATATCGAAAAACCCACCGATTAGCCAGTAAAGCACCCAGCCGACACAAAGAAGTGCACACACAACAAGAAGCGAAAAAGACCTTGCAAACGGCAGGCCAATCAAAACCCCCGCTCCAACCGTTACTAACCGGAACAGCCCTTTTCTGGGTGTAACCTTCATTGCCGCTGTCCTTTCCGCGAGCGGCGCAAAATTAAAGAGCACCGCCGCAATCACGTCCGGTCGAGGCCTAGGAGGGCCCGCCAAGAACGCGAAAGACAACGATGCTCTTTCTATAGCTTCTTTACGAGAGCGCCGCTTTTTTGTGCTTATCGCAAAAATAGCTGCGGTGCTCCCCGTAAATGAAGAGCACCGAGCCTCCCAAACGCTTCTTGGCTAACTTCACTCCTAGTTTCGACCGAAACGTCTGAAATCTCAGTGATTTTTACCCGCCTGAGGCGGGCAAGCTTTTATTTAGCCGATTTCTCCCGGCTAACTCTATAATATCATTACATCGTCAACTCTGCCAACAAAACTTTCAAAAAAGTTACCCTACACCACAAGGGTGCGGGGTAATCCCGAGCACAGTCGAGGGACCTATTTAAAATTGTCATTGCGAGCGCAGCGAGGCAATCTCAATAACCCAATTCTAAATTCTCAATTCTACCCTCGTAGCGCAGCGGAGATCCCCGAGTGCTGCTCCCTTGTCTGCCCCAGCATGTCTTAGGCTGGGGGCCAAGAACAGGGGACCCACTACTAATTCACAAATTCTCTAATTCGCTAATTCTCTCCGCTTACAGGGGGTTGCCCACGCTTGCCCTGTGGGATGCGCCGTTTGCTATCCCACCGGGGAGAGGTTCACTTTTCTTTTCTGAGCAAACTCAACCGACTTTTCTGCCTTTGCCTGCCCCTGCGAGGATGGGGGGCTGTTCGGGAAAACCTTCTTTTTAAGGCTAATACCACCATATATGGGATTTCTCCATCGATTTTTAGAAAATATTGGAAAATTTTTTAACTACTATTGACAAAAGGCCAATTACATGATATTATATAATTAAAGTTTGATTGTTCTTTAAAAAATGAATAACGCTTAAGCTAAAAGTCAGGTCGATTGGAACTCCATTTAGCTGTCTGTTTCGGCAGACAGTTTACTGAAGCCGGTACAACTATTGGTTTCAGGTCCCAGGTGGTCGTGGTGCACTTGAAGATACATGGCCCCTGTATTGCAGCTAAGAAACCTGAGGTGAGTGGATTTGGTGCACTATATCCTCAGGCCATGATAGTTTCCCCACGGTAGGAAATGTTCTCCTCCCGATAATGCATGGAGAAAACTTTATCTGGCCAATTATTAAAGGAGTTTTTTTATGTCAGGTAAAAACGTAAACTCCAATCGTAAACAGGCTTTTCGAAAGCCAACGAATGTTTTAAAGGCTATTCAATCAAAAGCCATAAACATTCGTAAACTTCTCAAAAAAAATGAGAAGACTTTTGGCAAAAAAGCTTGGGGAAACATGGATGACGCTCTGGAATTAGCAGCTTCGATTGAGGCACTGGCCTCACATGCGGCTAATTTACAAGCGGCGGATGCAATCGTTATGGTTGAGTTACTTGAGTTAATGCTTGAGGAACTTGATTATAAATTGACTTGTATTCTTGCATCTTGACATGGCGTGTTTTTGCAAAACACGTTTCTTTAGACTGAATTTAAGGAGCTTGCTGTGGCAGTTACTATTGGCAGAGCTATTAAAATAATAAGAGAAGCAAATAACAAATCCCTTGGGTCTTTAGCATCTGAAGCTCAAATAAGTACCCCTTATTTGAGCTTAGTTGAAGGTGACAAACGTACGCCCTCGCTTGATGTAATTAAACGACTTTCGAAAGCTCTGAATATTCCAGCAGATATATTCTTTCTGATTGCTTCTGGCTCTAATACCTCTCTGAATAGCAGCGATGATTTGGCAAGTCGCCTTATCTCTATTTTGAATCAGATGGAAGTTTTTGAAAAAAGGATTAAGGATGCGGTTACATAACAGAGACATTAAACAACCCTTAAAGGGAATGACAGTCGATTGGCTTGCCCAAAAATGCGAAGCCCCTGCAAGTTTGCTCTGGAGATTAGCAAGAGATACTACATTGATGTACAAACCCACTCGCCGACAGAAAAAAAATGGCGGAATTGGTTATCGTGAGATTGACCCACCACAAAAAAAATATAAACATTTATTGAAAAGTATTACAAAAGTTCTTTCATCAAATATAAAACATCATCCTGCGGCTCATGGAGGTGTCCGGGGTCGTTCATCGTTTACCAGCGCAAGACCTCATTGCGGGGCTAAATTCATAGTTCCGCGAGATATAGAGGCTTGTTACCCATCTATTACCCCAGAAAAGCTTCTCTGCACCTTTGCTAAACTTGGGTCAACTCTAGTATTTGCTAAATTCCTGTCTTCAATTATGACCGTTCATGGTCGAATACCACAAGGCGGTCCACTTAGTTCGTTAGCAGTGAATCTTTATATGCTTCCAACTGATGATCACTTGTATAGAAGAGCGAGAGCTAAAGGTGGCCGTTACGGACGATTAACGGATGACTTTGTTATTTCTGTAAATACTCGTGAAAAAGCAATTGCGTTGGGGAAAGAACTGGACTATAGAATCCGCCAAAAAAATTTACAGATCAACGAGAAAAAACATCCTGAAAAGGAGGGTATTCTAGCTGGTGACAAACTTAAAAACATTCATAGTCTGATTGTAAACTCTAAACGCGGCCTGAGACCTAAAAAAGAACATATTGGAAAGGGACTTGAACTTGCAACACGTTATGCCAGATGTTGTTGCTGTGCTACTCCTTCGGATTTGCCTTTTTTGGCAGACTTACGTCAAAGAACTGCTGGTATGATGTACTATTTAAGACAAGCTGATTTCAGTCCGGCTCACCATATACGACGAATGTTAGAGGCAGGTGACAGAAAAGTTTTACTCATGCTTCTAAAAAGAGAGCTTCAGCCTCATAAAAACAAATGGTGGTTAGTGCACATAAAAAGAAATGAACCCCAACGTCTTCTAAATCTATGGGAAAACAAAACCCAGTTGTGCCGCACGGCCTAGATGCAGATGCTAAATGTTGGTCTGTCTTATGTTCGTTCGTGGCTAATTTTTCCCTGCCCTCGAATTCCGTTGTCGGGGGTCCACTAAATACCAAATACTAAATACCAACGACTAAATACATCGCTTGTTGCTTGGCCAATTTTACCCTCGTAGCTTGCCCCTTTCCTGTGGGGTGCAGTTTACCCTGTGGGCGAAGATCCCCGAGCGATGCTCTCTTGGCCAGGAACAGGGGACCCATATCCTAAACCACTTTTCACCCCCCGTCAACACAAAAATTTTTTACCCAAATCCACCGCCAATTTTTGCCGCCAGCCTCGCAACTCACTCCACACTTGCTGAAATACTATATTAGTATATATGCATATACTAATATACTTTCTGCATTAAAAAGCTTATAGTCCTTTCGATTAGTCAAAAAGACTATACCACTGCCAAACCGCACACTACACAAAACCGCAATTCCCGCCTGCCCTCGAATTCCGTAGACGGGGGTCCACTAAATACCAAATACTAAATACCAACGACTAAATACTATATACTATCGCTTGTTGCTCGACCAATTTTACCCGCTTTTATAATTTCCCACAACCTTTTTTCGCTTTTCTTTCCCTGTCCGCTAAACGCTGAACGCTGTACGCTAAATGAAATCCCCTAAATCGCCCAACTTTCAACAAATAATCTCACTCCAAAAGCCCCCGCGGCCTGTGCCATAGGTGCGCTTGAGCGGGGTTCAATCATTTGCGCATATAGCTGCAAAATTTTTGAATATTTTTGAATATTTTTGAATATTTTTGAATGTTTTCGAATATTTTCAGCTCGTTTTCATACGTTTTTCGAACGTTTCTTAAAAAACTTGCGCGTTTTGTTCTATCTCCAATTGCCTATCTTACCCACTTTTAACAATATAGGCAACTTACACAACTTAGGCCCCTAAAATCCCCTCAAAAAACCCACGAAAAAACCCCGTTTTTTCCAAATCGCGATAATTTCAATTCTTTTTTTAATCAGTGGGAAATGCTTACAGCACCCAATTGTTTTGGTTTGATTTTCACTATTCAATATTGATTAAAACCGTATAATCGGCTCTGTATGGCCCGTGCGCTTTATAGAATTATCGATGCCAATTT
>CAYYFT010000140.1:0-2684 GCA_964471015.1 uncultured Pirellulales bacterium
AAATCCACGGTCAAAGTGCCCGGTGTAAGAGTGATGGAATTTGCCAGGGCGGTGATGCCGGATTCTGTTTTTAGATTTGTTTTTATTTTTACAATCCCTGGTTTTATAGGCATTTTAGGGTGTAAAGCGCGATAGACAACATCAAGGTTGGCCTTCATTACGTAATAGAAGAACACCGGCGCATAAACCAAAAACCAAAACACTCGCACCGGCGAAATAAATACGAGATGCTCCTTGGGCAGTATTTCGTGAAACAGAACCGCAACTACAGCAGAAGCTATCAGGCCTGCGATTACAACCTGGAAGTCAATTTTGCCGTCGGCAAAAGGCCAGGTCAGCAACACCCAAACGATAAACGCTAAAACAAAATAAATCAATCGCCTCATATTTTCATACCTTATGTTTATCGCATATTAATTATATTAGTCGAATATTCGAGTCCGTCCGTCAATACTTTTACAGCAGGGTCGAGTATGTGGCTCCTCAAAGATGGTACTAACACAAGCAATCCCATAAGCACACACAAACAAGCCAGGAATATCATTGCAACAAGCATAGAGTTCTTGGCCTCTTTGCTCTGTTGTAGATTTTCCGGCAGCTCGCCAAGGAAGACATATCTTTGAACCTTCAGATACATAATTAAAGTACACAAACTTACGAAAACAATTATTGCCGCTACCCAGTAAAAGTGTGCCTGAACAGCCGCAACTACCAGAATCAGCTTACTCCAGAACCCGCTAAATGGCGGAATACCGACGATAGAGGCGGATGCAACGGTGCAGGTTGCGCGTGTTACAGGCAATTTCTCTGCGAGTCCGCCCATCTGTCTCATTTCTCTTGTGTTGGTTGACATTTCCACCGAGCCACTTGTTAAGAACAATAAGGACTTATAAACAGCGTGGTTTACAAGATGGAACAATCCACCAAGAATAGCTAAAGAGGCCCAGGCCAAATTACCGCCTCTGGCAATTATAAGGCCTCCAAGGCCAATACCAAGAACTACATAGCCAATCTGGCTAATGCTCGAATAGGCCATAAGCCGCTTTAAATCCCATTGTCCTATTGCCAGAAATGCACCGGCAACCATACTCAAAAGGCCCATGGCGATTAAAAGCCAGCCTGTCGAGATGGAAATGCCGAACACATTGAAAACCACACGGCTGAGGGCATAAACACCGAGGGTCTTTATTAGTACACCGGAGAGCATTGCTGAAATCGGCGCCGGAGCCGATGGGTGCGCGTCGGGCAGCCAGGCATGAAATGGTACCAAGGCAGCTTTTAGGCCAAAGCCGACAATGAACAAAGCCAGAGCAAATCCAAGACCGGCATTTAGACCCGAGCTTTGAATCGTTTTTGAGATGTAAGCCATATTAAGCGAGCCGGTATTGCCATAAATAAGGGCAACCCCAAAAAGGACAAATATGGAAGCGATGCTGCCTAATACCATATATTTGAAGGAGGCCTCGAGTTCTTCGTGCTCACAACCAAAACCAACCAGCGCATAAGATGCAATCGAAGCAATTTCCAAAAATACAAACAGATTAAAGATGTCTCCGGACAGCACAACACCATTCATGCCCGTGACCATAAGCATAAACAGACTCAGGTATTTTGCCTTGGCGGTGTACTGTTCCATATATCTGACGCTGAAAAGCATTGCAGCGGCGCTGACGACGCTAATAGCCAAAAGCAAAAGTGAGCTTAGGCCGTCGAGGACAAGATTAATCCCGAGCGGGATGGACCATTTGCCTATCTCATACACGTCAGATTGGCCGATGGAAGCAACAGCCAGTACAAGTAGTGAAACGGTTGCCAGATTGGCCAGAACTGTTGCACCTGACTTGCCTTTTCTGCCGAAAATCGGAAGCAAAAATGCCGTCACCAAAGGAACAGCTACAAAAACCGGCAGCGGTATGCTTGTCCCGAGCGTAGTCGAGGGGCTCATCCTCTCAACCTCCTTATCTCAGTGATGTCAAAGGTGCCGTATTTTCCGTAAGTTCTGATGCATATCGAAATCATAAGTGCTAATGAACCCAAACTAATAACGATCGCTGTAAGTACAAGGGCCTGGGGCAGAGGGTCAACCGAGCTGCTCAGAAAAGTAGCAGCAATCTGCCCTGTTTCTAATTCAAGATGGCCTCTGTCGATTATCGGTGCTATGCCACCTGTCCGGTAGCCAAGCATAATCAGGAAAAGATTGACGGCGTATTCCATAACCATTATGCCGATTACAATCTTAACCATATTCTTTTTGACGACTGCACAATACAGGCCAATCACAAACAACAACAAGCATAATGCGTAAGGCATTAGTTTCACTCCTCTTTATTAGCTGACATATCAGGTCTAAAATCTTTACAGCAGATCGAAAGAGAAAGAATAACCAGAAATAATGACGCACCAACTTTCAGGCCGATAGCAATATTTGACAAAGGTATAGTACCCGCACTTATAAGGTTCAAAGCTTGCCCTGGCAAATACTTTTGATACAGGAAATTGACGAAGAAGGAACCACCGAGCACCAGACCCAAAATTGCTATCAGGGCAAACAGGAATGCCCCCAGGCAATCGAGTTTTGAGGCAACAGGCAAAGACAGATTTTTCTCTGCAAATTCTCTGCCGTATGCCAGCATAAGCAGTACGTAGGAAGAAGCCAAAATCACGCCGCCGGCAAAGCCGCCGCC
>CAYYFT010000140.1:2784-4507 GCA_964471015.1 uncultured Pirellulales bacterium
AGAATGACCGAGGCTACAAGATTTGCCGCACCAGTTTTGGCCAGTCCTTCGCTAATGTAGGTCCGGGAAGCGGCTTCAGGGGCCTTTGCAAAGACAGCAGAGCCAAAATCAGGTAAGGTCTCGAGGACTTTTATCCCCGCCAGGAAAATTACAAAGATAATTACTATCGAAACAACCACTCCAAAGAACTCTCTGTCACCGCTGATGAAGGTCAGGTCGCGGGCGATTGTAGCCCGAATCAGGATAATCAAACCTAAAACTTCCACCACAATCTGAGTTATCGCAATGTCAGGCGCACGCAAAAACAGGAACATTATGGAAGCACCGAAGCCGATAGCGCCAACGCAAATGATGGAACTTAACAGATTATCAGTTTCCACTGCAATAATAGCTGCAATTATTATAAACAACAGTAAAACGTAGAATATAGCCATACTTGCCTCACCGTCAAACTAAAAGCTAAAAACCATAACTTAAAGCTTAAAATTAAATATCAAAAATTAAATATCAAAAATACAAGTCAAAATTCAAAATTTTTCACTTTTAATTTTTGCCACAGAGTTTACAGAGAACCCAGAGGATAAAATTTATATTTTTTTGTTGTTTCTATGCACTTCTGTATTCTCTGTGGCTTCTTTCTTTTTTACTTTTTGCATTTTTATATGTCATTTTGATTTTCGCATCTTAATTTTTGATTTCTTTTCGCTTCCTCACCAAATCTTGCAAACTATAAATAGGATTACCAGTAATCCCAACGTTACCCAGGTCAGATACATTGGCAGAACTCCGCTATGGAGCCATCGCAGAAATTCTGTCAATGCCAGGCCTACTCTTCCGCTCTGATTGTATAAATCAAAATGGCCTTTTTCCTGGCTGGTGTAAAGCTGTTTAAAGCCGCCCATAGAAGAAACAGTTTTATAGAAATGTGTTCCGGGTATCGTCATTTGTTCGTTAGTCTGAGCTTCGCCGCAGGTCCAGGTGGGCACCTCTCTGAGCTTTCTTGCCAATAGCCCGACGAGTAAAATCAGCAGGCCAAGAACGATACCGAATACTATCAACGCTGTGGCCAATATTGAATCCCATGTGCCGAAAATCGCGGTACCGGCTTCTATATTCAAGGCAGGATAAATAAACATCTTAAGCGGCACGTGATAAAAGATTCCGAAAAATACACACAGAAAAGCAAGGACAATCATTGGAAAAGTCTGCAAAAGCGAAACTTCCCTTACGTCTTTTAGCTCTTCGGGCAGGCGGGAAAGAAATAGCGAGTGTATGAGTTTTACGAATGAAGCCAGAGTAAGTGCGCTTCCGAACATAGCGCAGGTAAGCCAGATAGGCCATAGCTTGGCCGCGACACCGGCTTGTGCCGTCCCCATCTCAATTACGCCTTGATAAACCATCCATTTGGAAACAAATCCGTTGAGGGGTGGTATGCCGGAAATACTCAGAGCAGCAATCAGGCAGGCAGTGAAAGTAATTGACATTTTTTTACCCAGACCACCAAGTTTATCCAGCTCAGGCGTTCCGGTTGCCTGTTCAACTGCACCGCCACAAAGGAACAGACAACATTTATATATTGCGTGGTTTAGCATATGGAACACTCCGCCAGCAATACCCACCGCTGTCCCGGTTGCTATGCCGAGGACCATATAGCCGACCTGACTGATGGCGTGATAGGAGAGCAGCTTTTTGAGATTGTGCTGAACCATTGCAACCATCACGG
>CAYYFT010000141.1:0-4507 GCA_964471015.1 uncultured Pirellulales bacterium
TCGTACACACGACCAACAGACAATATAGCCTGTTGGCCCGAAAAAATCTATTGCCAATACTAATTTTCACATTATAATGGCGTGCTTCGTATGTGAGAGATGAATAAGGAGCAAATTTCTATGGAACCGATTACAGAGTGTCAAATCGACCTATTTGCCAATAATTTGCCGTCTATGGATGAAATTAAGGAACTTTCCGAATTTGTCCATTCCAGCGAAGCTAATTTGATAGCTTTTGGTAAACAGGTGGAAGAGAATATATCCAGAACCGGGCAGAAAGCTTCCCTGGCGACAGGCATTGGTCTTTTTATTCTCGGGCGAAATGGCGAAGTAGTCGAAAAACTACAAAAAGCAAAGGACTGCAAAGAGAAATTAATCTATCTGGCCTTTGCACTTCGCCGAATGGGCAGATTCGATGAAGCAATCGAAAACCTGCAAAAAGCCATCGATTACGAGGCCGATCCACTAAACATAGCTTTGGAAAAAGCCGCCACATATCGTTATGCATCAAACTTTGACGGTGCAGCCAAGGAACTCAAAACTCTCGCCAATTTTGAAAACGTCAGTGCCGAATATCACTACCAGCTTGGCCGTCTTCAGGAAACACAGGGACTTTATGACAAGGCAATGGACGATTACAAGATAGCTTTGGAGTTATCCCCGAACCATCAAAGAGCCCTTTTCCACTTAGCGTATCGCTGCGATTTATCCGGCGATGAAGAGGCGGCAATTGACTACTACAGACAAATTGCTTCAACCGCTCCGGTTTATGTAAGCGCCCTGCTGAATTTAGCTGTGCTTTATGAAGATACGGGCGAGTTCGACAAAGCAGCTCGATGTATTGATAAGGTCTTGAGGTATCATCCCAATCACCAAAGAGCCATCCTGTTCAAGAAAGACATCGAAAGCTCAAAAACAATGTTCTACGACGAGGAAAAAGAAAAGAAAAAAGACCGCAAGACCCAAATTCTCGAGACCCCAATCTCAGATTTTGAGCTGTCGGTTCGCAGCAGAAACTGCCTCAAAAAAATGAATATTGAAACAATCGGGGACCTTTTGAACATCACCGAAGTGGAGTTGCTGTCTTATAAAAACTTCGGTGAAACTTCGCTTAGGGAAATCAAGGTCGTTCTTGAATCGAAAAGGTTACATCTCGGTATGGCTCTGGAGGAAAAACAACTCGCTGCGGCTGCGGCAGAGACCTTCGACCACAGTAGCTCAAAAGAGGAAGATGAAGGTCTTTCGAATAAGCCTGTGGATGACCTTCAACTGTCAGTTCGTGCTCGAAAATGCCTGCAAAAGCTAAATATTCACACAATCGGTGACTTGATACGTAGAACAGAAGCCGAACTTCTCGGAGTTAAAAACTTCGGCGTAACAAGCTTAAACGAAATCAAAAAAGCCATTGGCAACCTCGGGTTATCCCTGCGAAGCCTGGATTAAATGGTTCGACTTCGCTCACCATTCTGAGCACAGTCGAGGGAAAATTCAAAGTTAAAAATTCAGAATTGAAAATACAACTTTCCATCCGCTATACACCATACGTCATATACTATTGCCGGGTTCCCGCTTTGCGGGGTCCCTGCATAGTTTTTTTGCTTTGGTTGATAGTCCTTGGCGGGTGCAAGGCGAGGCAACTGGTCAGGCCCACTCCACAAATGGATATCGAACCGCAGTTCTGGATACGGGTTTTGCTCCTTGATGACACCAAATCCTGTACGCTAACGGCTCCTTCCCCCTTTGTTGTTTTAGACGCCCAAACGCAAACCACAGAAGCTTACTTTGACCAATCCGATTCGCCGGCAAACATAACTATATCTGCCGGCAGAATTGCCATTTCCGGTCGGTTCTTTAGCGGCAAACAAATAATTATTTTACCCGACAGGCCACATATCTTTAGCTTGAATGGTGATGATTACCGCGGCAAATTAAAGCTCGTAATCAATCCTGACAGCAATTCTTTTGATGCAATAAATCTTGTTCCGCTTGAGCCGTATTTAGCCGGTGTAATAGGTGCCGAGATGCCTAATTATTGGGAACCAGCGGCGTTGAAGGCTCAGGCAATCGCGGCAAGAACCTATTGCTTGTATATCAAAAGGCATTTTGGTAATAAGCGCACCTGGGATGTGAGGAAAACAGTGGCAAATCAGGTTTATCTCGGAGTCGCTGCCGAATCAGCTCAGATTTGGGATGCTGTTAATCAAACGCACGGTCAAGTCCTGGTCTGTAAGCAATCCGGTGGCACCGAAAAGCTTTTTCCTGCTTACTATAGCTCAACCTGCGGCGGCCACACCGAAAACAGCAAAAATGTGTTCGGCGATTCTTTTGAACCACTTGTTGGCGTGCCCTGCCCATATTGTAAGAACGTGGCTAAACCAAGTTTTTTCTTCTGGCCTATGATTCAATTCGATAAGAGCTATGTTACAGGTAAGCTATTACAAAAGTATCCAAAGCTAAAGAAACTTGGAAAGATTACAAATATCACTGTAGCCAAAAAAAGCGAATATGGAAAATTCTCGCGATTGACAAAGGTCAAACTATCCGGTTCGACCGGCAAAAGTGATTTCTTGAGAGCCGAAGACTTTCGTCTATCGATAGACCCGACCGGCCGTAAGTTAAGAAGCACAATCTGTCAAATCATTGATATGGGCGATAAATGGGCGTTTTCGTCAGGCAGAGGTTACGGACACGGCGTTGGAATGTGCCAATGCGGAGCGCAGGCCATGGCGAGAGGAGGCAAAACCTCGAGACAGATTCTTTTCTATTACTATCCCGGCTCAAATATCATAAGAGTTTATTGAAATGAACCCCCTTAGGGGGAACCCAAATGAATAACTTCGAAATTTTGTCCACGGACTGTCGCTCTTCAGCCAGGCGAGGGTTGTTAACCACGGCGCATGGGCAGGTTGAGACACCCGTTTTTATGCCGGTCGGCACTGCCGGGGCGATAAAGGGAATAACACCACAGCAGCTTAAAGAAACCGGTTCCGTGCTTGTTTTAGCTAATACATATCATTTGCTGCTGCGGCCCGGAGTCGAGACAGTCGAAAAACTTGGTGGACTGCACAAACTTATGGCTTGGAACGGCCCCATACTAACCGACAGCGGCGGCTATCAAATCTTTTCGCTAAGCCCATTGGCCCAAGTCGATGATGACGGCGTTGAATTTGCCAGTCATATAGATGGCGCGACAATATACCTAAATGCTGAAATCGCCACCGAAATTCAAAATCGGCTCGGTGCCGATATAATAATGTGTTTCGACCAGTGCACACCGTTTCCTTGTAGCGACTCGCAGCTAAAAAAAGCCGTAGAAAGAACTATACACTGGGCAAAGCGTACTAAGCAGGCTCACGCCAAGGCTGACCAGCTATTGTTTGGTATCGTCCAGGGTGGAATAAACCTCTCCCTCCGAGAGCATTGTGCCCTGGAACTTGTCAAGCTGAACTTCGATGGTTATGCAATCGGCGGATTGAGCGTGGGTGAGGGGTATGAAAATATGATGAAAACAGTCTCTCATACGACACGAATTTTGCCGTGGGATAAACCTCGCTATTTAATGGGTGTTGGTACACCGAAGGATATTATTGCCGCTGCGGGCGCCGGTGTCGATATGTTTGACTGCGTTCTGCCGAGCAGAAACGGACGAAACGCCTTTGCTTTTACTGAAAACGGCCCTGTGAGACTACGGAACAGCACTCATATAAGCGACCCCAAACCAATCGAGACTGGTTGCGATTGTTACTGCTGTAAGAATTTTAGCAGGGGTGCTTTAAGGCATTTCTTTAATTGCGGAGAGATGCTCGGCCCGATTTTGACGTCCCTGCATAACCTAAGGTTTTACCAGAGACTAATGGGCAAAATAAGACAAACCCTGAAAGAAAACAAATTTGCCGGCTGGGCAGAGGAACAATTAAAAAAATGATTATTGATTATTGATAGTTGATAATTTAACATCTTACCAATGAGCAGTAATCAGCAACCAATTATGAAGGGAAAATAGAAATGGACAATATGTGGATTTTAGCTCAGACCCAGGGTGGCCAGACCCCCTCGGGCATTACTTCGGAACCAGTTACTACTGAAGAGACTGCAACAACGATAGTTGCTTCCGACTCTAATGCTCCTGCGACCGGAACTCCGGCACAAAGGCCTTTTGGAGGTATCGCGTGGATTTGGATTGTCTTAATGTTCTTATTGATGTACTTTATCCTTTTTAGGGGGCCTCAAAAACAAAAACAGCAGCGCAAAAAAATGGTCCAATCGCTACGAAAAAATGACAAGGTCCAGACAATCGGTGGAATTCTTGGCACCATTGTTGATATCAAAGGCGACGAGATTACGTTGAAAGTCGATGAGTCGAATAATACAAAAATAAAAGTTGCTTCTTCAGCGATCGGGAAGAATTGGTCACAAGATAAATCATAATTGGTAACTGGTAATTGGTAATTGGTAACTATTTAACCATTTAACCAGTTACCATTTAACCAACTATACGAGGAAGCTA
>CAYYFT010000142.1:0-4478 GCA_964471015.1 uncultured Pirellulales bacterium
GCGGTATTAAGTGCGGTACGCCGTTCGGCATTACTGACAAGCGAGGAGTCCAGAGGGATTAAACTTTCGATTGGAAAGAATAATCTGGTGTTTTCCGGCAGGGCACCAGAGGCGGGCGATGCGCAGGTCGATATGCCTATCGATTACAAGGCCGAGCCAATTGAGATTGGGTTTAATCCGCAGTTTTTGATAGATGCCCTGCGGGTTATTAAGACGGCGGAATTCGAATTGGAACTGGGTCAGACGGACAGGCCGGGCCTGATAAAGAGCGGGGTAAATTTTCTTTACGTCTTGATGCCGATTAACCTGGGCTAAGGGTAATTGGGTAATGCTTCAGGGAAGATTATTTACAGCTTTTCAAACTCCAAACTTAAACCTTTAAGAAAATGGTAGATGAAAGCAAGCAATTACGCAACGTTGTCAAGTGGCGAGCAGCACATCGGGTGAACAACACTGTCAGCCTGGGTGATGTCCTAAGCGAGCTTATGGAGAACCGGGTCTCACCGCAGCAGATTCGGTTTGAATTGATAGCCGAGGCATGGAGCCAACTGCTGCCGACCGAGCTTTATCAGCACTGCAGAATTGTCGATATTTCCAGTGGCAGGCTAAAAGTGCTTGTTGACTCGCCGTCGTATATGTACGAATTGCAATTATTAAGTTGCGAGCTTCTTAAAGAATTGACCCAGCGGTGTCCACGGGCACGAATAAGAGAAATTAAATTTGCCGTCGGCTGAGCGTTCTGTTAGCGGGCAGAGGGTTGATATGAAAGACCACAAATACGATGCAAGTAATATAAAGATACTCGGGGGGGTGGAGGCGGTGCGAAAACGGCCGGATATGTATATCGGCGACCGCGGCAGCGGCGGCTTGCACCATTTAGTCTATGAGGTATTGGACAACTCCATCGATGAAGCATTGGCCGGTTTCTGCGACAATATAGTTGTGCACATCCAGGCTGACGGCAGCTGTACTGTCGAGGATAATGGCAGAGGTATTCCGGTCGAAGAGCACAAAGAAGCCAAGAAAAGCGCTTTAGAAGTCGTGCTAACGACCCTGCACGCCGGCGGGAAGTTTGATACCGACAGCTACAAAGTCGCAGGAGGGCTCCATGGTGTAGGCGTTAGTGTTACAAACGCACTCAGTGAGTGGCTCGAAGCTGATGTATATCGCAACGGAAAGCATTATCACCTCGAGTGTGAAAAGGGCAAGGCAAAGAGACCGGTCAAACAGGTCGGCCCGACCGACAAATGCGGCACGAGGATTACCTTCAAGGCCGACGAGGAGATATTCGGCGATACGGAGTTTGGATATGACACACTCGCAAAAAGAATACGAGAGATGGCTTATTTGAACGCCGGATTACAAATCACTTTCACCGACGATAGAAACAACAAAAAAGAGGTATTCAAGTTTGACGATGGGATTAAGGCCTTTGTTCAACACCTCAATGAGGGAAAGGAGACCTTGCATAAGGATGTCATCTATTTCGCCAGGGAAGACCCCGAAGCGATGCTGAGCTGTGAAGTAGCAATGCAGTATAACGATGGCTATACCGAAAATGTGTTGGTCTTCGCCAACAACATCCGCAACATCGACGGCGGCACTCACCTTTCGGGCTTTAAAACAGCCCTAACGCGCACGATGAATTATTATGCCAAAAACAATAATCTACTGAAGAACGGCCAAGTTACTACCGGTGACGACCTGCGCGAGGGATTGACTGCGGTCGTAGCGGTAAAGCTTGCTGAGCCTCATTTTGAGGCTCAGACAAAGGTGCGGCTGACCAACCCGGAGGTGGGTGGTTTCGTTGAGGCCACCGTTAACGAGCAGCTTGGCCATTTTCTTGAGGAGCACCCCCCTGAAGCAAAACGGATTTTGAACAAGGCGATTCAGGCCGCGGCGGCCAGAGAGGCTGCCAGAAAGGCGCGTGAATTGACCAGGCGCAAGGGTGCGCTAAGCAGCACCAACCTGCCGGGCAAATTGTGGGACTGTGCCAGCAAGGAAAAGGCGGGTACCGAGATATTTATTGTTGAAGGTGATTCAGCCGGCGGCTCGGCAAAGGCCGGCAGAGACAGAAATATTCAGGCAATCCTGCCTCTGAAAGGAAAAATCCTTAATGTCGAAAAGGCCAGGTTGGAAAAAATGCTTGCACACGATGAAATTCGAACAATTATAAGCGCTCTGGGGACCGGCATCGGCACCGACGAGTTCGATTTAAGCAAGTGCAGATACGGCAAGATAATACTGATGACCGATGCCGATGTTGACGGCGCTCATATACGGACGCTGCTGCTGACCTTTTTCTTCAGGCAGATGTCGCAATTGTTTCTCAACGAGATGATTTACATCGCTCAGCCCCCGCTGTATGAAATCAAGGTTAAGGGGCGAAAGGGTTCCGAATATATCCTGAGCGAAAGCCGGATGCACAAGCGGATGATTGCTCGTGGCCTCGAGGGCACAGAGCTTATCATCAGAAATGGTAAAAAGGTGGATACGGGCAAAAAAACGCAGAAGGTTTCGGACAAGCAGCTGGCCAGTTTTGTAAAAACCCTCGCTGATGCAGAACGCTCCATTGCTGTCCTGGCCAAACGGGGGATTAATTTCGCCGATTTCGTGCAGGCTTATTATGATGGTGGTAAACTTCCGCAGTTTCGTATCTGCGTCGGTGGTCAGGAGGAGATTTATTATGTCAAGGCCGACTACGAAAAGCGGCTTGATGAACTGAAGCGGCGCACGGACGCAGGCGCGGAGAATGGAGACGAAAAATCAATTGTTGCTGAGGAGCTTCATGAGGTGGGCCGGATTAATCAGATAAATGAAAAACTCAAGGATACCTGGGGGCTGGACTTAAAGGATTTTCTCCTACAACCTGCCAAGGCTGTGTCCGGCGAGGCGCTGCCGACAAAGTTCCAACTCATCAGCGGCACAGATACATACGAAGTCGCCTCACTGGGTGATATCTGCGCCGGGATAAGGCAGATTGGTGGAAAGGGGATTGAGATAAAACGCTTCAAGGGTTTAGGCGAGATGAACGCCGAGCAATTGTGGGATACGACGATGAACCCTGCCTCCCGGACTTTGTTGAGTGTGAAGCTTGAAGACGCCGGCGAGGCAGATAGGCTCTTTAGCATACTGATGGGTAGTGACGTTGAGAAGCGTCGAAATTTCATCCGTGACCACGCCCTTGAAGTTCAAAACCTTGATGTTTAGACCACCTCCGGCAGAGGGAGCCCCGTTTTGTGAGGAGGGGAAATTGGAAGTTAGCAGGATGAAAAAATTGCAGGTGAAGATTTTAGCCGCCTCTTTGGCACTGCTGACTTTTAGTTTGGCTTGCTTTGGGGACACCTTTACACATCGCCAGAGAGGGGAAGTTCTGCATGGGTACATAGCCGGCCAAGCCGAAGATGGCAAAACAATCGTCAGCACGAAAGAAAAAGGCCGGGTTGGGCTCGAGCTGGCGCAATGGCAGATTATTACTGACCGATTAGGCAGGAACAATAAAGTAATCGTTTTAACAATCGATGATGAGATTGGACTTGAGATTGAAACCCAGGCCCTGGAGCGGGAGGTAGTCAAACTCTCGAACGAAGGGCCCTTGTTTATTTTGTTCGAGATAGACACGCCAGGCGGTCGGGCTGATTTGACCCAACGGATTTGCGGGGCAATCACGCAAATCAGGAACTGCCCCATAGTTGCTTTTGTCAAGGGCGGCAAGTATGGAGGAGCCCTTTCGGCCGGCGCTGCTGTTGCATTAGCGTGCGATAAGATTTATATGGCTGACAATACCGTGATAGGTGCCGCCACGGGGATAACCTTTTCTAAGGACGGCCGCCCGGAGAGCTTCGAAAAAGCCTTTGGAGAAGATGTGGCCGAGAAGTTAACTTCAGCCTGGCGAGCGTATTTTGCTTCTCTGGCCGAGCAAAACCGCCGGCCTGGATTGCTGGCAAGAGCAATGGTTGACAGGGATATCGAAGTTATCGAGGTCTCCGAAGCTAATGAGAGATTCTTTGTCGACCCCGTTAACAAAAGGCCTCAGCAGAGCCTTGTGCACACCTGGAGCAAAAAGGGCTCACTCTTGACGTTGACCGCCGCAGAGGCGGTCGAATGTATGATTGCCGATAAAGTTGTCAACTCACGCCGGGAACTTCTTAGCGAGCTGGATGTGGCCGGCACCGAGATTGTGATAAACGATGAAATCCAAAAGGCCCGAACGGAATTGAAAAGAGCTAGGGGGCAATTAAACAGAATAAGAAAGTCCATTGATTTGAAAATCGAGCAGTCTAAGTACCGACATCCTATGCCTAAAGTGCTCCAAATCCTGCGCAGCGCCAAAAGTGAATTTCAAACCTTGATAAAATTAGCTAAGAAGTATCCTGATTTGGGATTGAATATACAAGCCCTGGAGGATGAATTAAATTCCATCGAAGCGGCCTATCAGGATGCAAAGAGAGATTCACGACGAAGATAGGTTTTCACCG
>CAYYFT010000143.1:0-4471 GCA_964471015.1 uncultured Pirellulales bacterium
TGCCTGAGATTGTTACAAACACTGATTTTACCGCAGAAAGAATCCCGCCTGTCGGCTATGGTCATTTTGCCCGAAGTATCGGGCTCAGCCTGGACTAAAATCGGCACATTAAGTCCTGAGTGTTTGATTGTTTCTGCAACACCTCTCTCGTCACCGAAGTTCGGAAGCGTTACGATTATGCCATCGATATTTTCAGCGTTCTTCGCAAAAAGGGCGGCACATTTCTTTGCGTCGGCGAAAGTTTCGACCGCACCGTATTTTGTATCCTGCATTGATAAGGTCACTAGGTTGAAGCCATTTTTCTTAAGGGCATCAAGTATGTTTTTGCGTCCCGATTTCGCCAGGTGGTCAGGGAAAAAGCCTCTGTTTCCAACAATAACGCCGAATGTAGTTTTCTTCATTTTTTGCTCTCCTGTTATTTCTGTTTGTAATATTCTTAAAGATTCGCTTTATCTTTTATATCCAAGAGTTGTTTCATAACGTTTGCCATCTTACCCGAGTAGCTGTCCAGGCCAAAGGCATCGTGGAGCTGGCTGTAAAGTGCGAAAAGGTTTTGGTAAACCTTATGGTTTTCAGGAATCGGCTTGTATGTAACATCTTTCATTCCGCACATAGCGGCCTGAGCATCAGCAAAATTATCATAACCGCCGGCCGTTTTGCCTGCAGCTACCGCACCGGCTATAGCTGAACCCAAAGCGCAGGTCTGAGCAGAGCGGGTTATTTTCATTTCTCTGCCTATCACATCAGCATAAATCTGCATCAGTAACGGATTTTTTTCAGCAATACCACCACAATTTATCACTTCCGATATTTTAACACCGTATTCTTCAAATCTGTTGATGATAGTAAGAGCACCGAAGGCGGTTGCCTCAATCAATGCCCGGTAAATCTCTGCCGGTGTTGTGTGAAGCGTCTGGCCCAGTAACAGGCCTGTCAGTCTCTGGTCAACAAGTATCGTTCTGTTTCCGTTATTCCAATCAAGGGCCAACAGGCCCGACTGGCCCGGTTTTAGCTTTGCGGCCTGCTCGCTCATAACCTTATGCGAAGCGGCTGCGGCACCTCCCGGCTGGATGTAATTGACGAACCAGTTGAAGATGTCACCGACAGCGGACTGGCCGGCTTCAAGTCCCCAGAAGCCCGGCAGGATTGAGCCATCAACTATTCCGCATATACCTGGAATGTCAGCTAAATCCTTATCGGCGGGCCAGACCGCCATATCACAAGTGCTGGTGCCGATGATTTTCACTAATTTGCCGGCGCTTATTCCTGAGCCAACGCCGCCCAGATGAGCATCGAATGCACCCATCGCAACCGGTATTGCGGCTTTTAGGCCGAGTTTATCTGCCCAGTATTTGGTGAGGTTGCCTGCCTTTTGGTCAATGGCATAGGTCTTATCACCCAAAGTGTCACGGAACTGTCCCAATTTTGGGTCGAGCTTTGCAAGGAAATCCCTGGCTGGGTAGCCGCCCCAGCGGTCATTGAACATTGCTTTGTGTCCGGCGGCGCATCGGCAGCGTTTGATTTTTCGTGGGTTTGTAGTTCCGGTCAGAAGTGCCGTCATATAATCGGCGTGCTCGACCCAGGTATAAGCGGCATCGAAGACTTTCGGGTCAACTCTTAAGCAGTGCAGGATTTTACTGAAGAACCATTCTGATGAATATGTTCCGCCGCACTTAGCCAGGTATTCGGGGTGTTCCTTTTCGGCCAGTTCGGTAATCTCGGCGGCTTCGGCGTGGCCGGTATGGTCTTTCCACAGCCAGGCCTGGGCATTTGGATTGTCTTTGAATTCGTCCTTCATAGCCAGTGCGGTGCCGTTCTCGTCAACCGGAATCGGCGTTGAGCCGGTTGTGTCAATACCAATACCTATAATCTGGCCGGCGTCAAAATCCTTGTCAGTCTTCTCGGCTTCGTTGGTTACCCTTTTAACCGTAGCCTCTATACCCTTGAGATAATCAGCAGGGTTTTGCCTTGCCAGATTGTGGTCAGCCGAATCGAGAATGATGCCCTCTTGGCCGGTTTCGTATTCGTGCACGGCGGTAGCTAACTCTTCGCCGTTTGCTACGTCAGCAAGTACCGTTCTTACGGAATTTGTCCCGTAATCAAGCCCTAAAGTTAATTTTCTTTTACTCAATTTTTCACTTACTTCTTCTGGATAAAATTTTTCCACATTCTTATGTTTTTCCACTAAACCTGTTTTAACGGATTTGGTAATCTACCCTCTTTCTTTTTGCCCGCTCAGGCCGTCCGGTACATCAAGCTGCCTAAGCTGTAAATGAAAAACAGGAATTACCCGGGGAAAATATCAGCTAACAAGTTTTGAATTTTATTGTCTTTATCCAGTTTCGCTCTGTCTAAGATATCCTGCAGTTCTCCCTTGTCAAACCATAGGCCGTCACCTCTGGTGCATTTGTCCAGAGTCAAGGTGGGTGTGGACGGGCCGACGGCGATTTTTTGCATTTTTTTCAGACATATAGGGCATTTTCTCACGTTTTCGGTGCAATTAGAATCGATTTTGAAGGAATCGAGCAATTGTTTGGTTTGCTGTGAACCGCCAAGCAAAAGTTCCAATTCGCCGGCATCGAGCCAGATACCGCCACAGTCGGTGCAGTAATCGACTTCGACTTCGGCAAGCTCAAGGACAATCATTGCGTTTTTACAAACCGGACAATCCACAAGAATTCCTCGCTTGTCTGTAATAAAGGAACCTAAACAACTGTAACATATTACATTGGCTGTATCTTTAGGTCAAGAAGAACCTACAGGCAGTGGCCATTTTTTTTACGAAAGAAGCAGAATAGGGATAGTAGATATCGAGATTACGAAATAAGGAGAAAATATTTGTGCTTGACGCTGTTAATATAATTGATTATTGATTATTGCTGATTAATTATTGAAAGTTAATGCAATTAAAGGTGCCGGAATATGATAGTTGACTGCCATACGCATATAAATTGTGCGTCAGAGGGCGTTAAGACCTCTGAGCATTTAGCGGCGGCGGAGACAGTAGATATTTGCATAGTATTGGCTACCGCAGAAGATCCAGGTCAAGAGGTTAACAAGAAGCTATCTGAGTATATCAGCAAACATAAAGAAAAAATGATTGGCTTTGCAGTTGTAGAGCCAACCAAAGATAAAATAGACGTTAAAAATCTGGCGCTTATGACGGATAAGCTGGGGCTTAAGGGCACAGTTCTGTACTGTTCGAGCTGTGGCTTTCATCCGGCCCACAGCAGAGCGATGAGATTTTACGAATCGGCACAAGAGCTTGGGCTTGCCGTTTTCTTTCATAATGGAGGAACTCTGGGACCTGAGGCCGTTTTGGACTATGCTCAACCGTATCTTTTGGATGAAATAGCCAGAGAATTCAGCGCCTTGAAAATTGTCATCGGGACTATGGGTGTACCCTTCGTTGAGCAAACATTGTCTATGGTGGCCAAACATAAAAATGTCTATGCGGATTTGACGATAAGGCCCAGCAATGTCTGGCAAGTTTATAATATGGTGGCAGCAGCACACGGATGTGGTGTAATGGATAAATTGTTGTTTGGCAGTGGATTCCCATTCGGCAAAGCCGAACAGTGTATAGAAACATTACTCAGCCTTAATAAGCTTCTGGCTGACACAAATTTGCCGACGGTTCCCCGCGGCAATATTCGAAACATCATTGAGCGCGATACGCTGGAGGTGCTTGGGATAAAAAAGTAGTTGCCGGAGCACCACCTTACAGGGAGATAAACAGTGAGCCTTGAGCTGCTGGAAGAGCAAAGGGAGAGCTGGGGGACACGGGGCGGCTTTATTCTTGCTGCGGTCGGTTCTGCGGTAGGTTTGGGTAATTTGTGGGGATTCCCATATAAACTCTACAGCTACGGGGGCGGCGCATTTTTGATTCCATATATCATCGCGTTGCTTTTGGTTGGTATTCCTTTGATGATTCTTGAGTTCAGTGTTGGGCATTACACGCAGCGGGCGGCGCCTGATGCGTTTAAGAGCGGGCACAGGCGTTTTGAAATTGTGGGATGGTGGGGGATTATTCTGGGTTTTGTGATAGTTACATACTATCCGGTTGTTCTGGCGTATTGCTTTAGCTTCTTGGGATACAGCGTTCTCGGAATGTTCAACGGCGGTAAGCTACCGTGGGCGGGCGAGGGAATAGAAGGTGTTGCGAATGCAAAGAACTTCTTTTTCCAGACATACCTTGGGTATCAACAAGGGATGGCACTAAGCGGTATTCGGTGGAATATTGTGCTGCCGCTGGTCATCGCCTGGCTGTCGATGTACTTTTGCATTTTCAAGGGTGTGCGGCTCGTTGGTAAGATTGTATGGTTGACAGTTCCTCTGCCGTGGCTGATGCTGCTTATACTTGCCGTGCGGGGTTTGACGCTTGAAGGGAGTATGCAGGGGCTGGCTTATTATCTGGACCCTGTGTGGTCGGAACTTGCCAAACCTGTTACGTGGCGTTACGCATTCGGGC
>CAYYFT010000144.1:0-4464 GCA_964471015.1 uncultured Pirellulales bacterium
CGGCTCGATGATATGATGGCTGTTGTTGATAGGTTAAGAAATATTGGGGTAACAGTTGAGGTTGCAGATGGCGGTTGTGTTGTTGCCCGCAGGGGCTCGATTAAACCAGCCGACATCACCACCCTCCCCTTTCCAGGTTTTCCTACCGATTTGCAGGCTCAGTTTATGGCTCTTTTGTCCATTGGCGAGGGTAATAGTGTCGTAATTGAAAAGGTTTTTCCCGATAGATTTATGCATGTTGCTGAATTGAATCGAATGGCAGCGAATTTGCGTAGAGAAGGGCCTACTGTCATAGTGGCAGGTGTAAAGAAATTGATTGCCGCTCCGGTAATGGCCTCTGACCTGCGGGCGTCGGCGGCATTGGTTCTGGCCGGCTTGGTTGCTGAGGGGACTACAGTTGTCAACAGGGTTTATCACATCGACCGCGGCTATGAAAGGATCGAAGAAAGATTGAATTTGGTCGGTGCAAAAATCTTTCGGGAATCCGCTGAAAGTATGGCGGGAGGGCTTACAAGCAAAATATCTGAGAGGGTTGAAAAATGAAAAAATCACTTAAAGCTGTGGGTATTGTTCTGTTGGCTGTTCTGACCCTGGCTGCTGTTGTGGCGATAGTCATTGATATTTTTGCCGACTATGCCTTAAAAGCTGGTATTGAGGTCGCAGCGACTAAAACACTAAGCGTCGGAGTGAGTGTGGGAGAGGTTGACCTCTCAATTATGACAGGCAAGCTCGGCATTAGTAATCTTTTAATTAATAATCCGCCCGGTTATCAACACGGTAAGCTGCTTGAACTAAAAGATGCTCAAATAGAAGTTAATGTAAAATCGCTTTTGAGTAACAGGGTTAGTATAAGAAATATCGAGCTTGATGGGGTGGATGTTGTCCTTGAACAAAGGGGCGTTTCCAGCAACAACCTCCAGGATATAATAAAGACAATATCCGATAGGCGAAAGGCCAAGGGCGAGTCTGGAAGAGGTGGAAGAAAACTTCATATAGATAATCTTGAAATTTCAAACATAACAGTTAAGGCAAAGTTGCTGCCTGTTCCCGGCAGGGCGGATACCATTACGCTGAAGCTCGACCCTATCGTGATGACCAATTTAGGCAGCGATAACAAATTGGATATGGCTGAGCTGTCTGGCAGAATCTTACTGGCCATCGCAGGTGGCGTAGCTAATAAAGGAACGGGTATTTTGCCTAAGGAGATGACCAGTGCGATGAAGTTAACCCTGGGCACGACCATAAAGCTGGGCAAAACCGCTACGAAAGGGGGAAAAAAGGTTTTAGAAGGAGGCAAAGATGCCGGCAAGGAACTTATAGAGGGCTTCAAAGGTCTGCTGGAAAAACCTGGGAAAGAAAAAGAGTGAAACTGGTTAAATTTTCCCTGCAGCTTTTTTTGCAGATTCCACCGTATTGTAGAGTAGCATCGTTATCGTCATTGGCCCAACACCGCCGGGGACTGGAGTAATCAAATTCGCCTTTTCTTTGACCATTTCAAAGTCAACGTCGCCAACCAGACGATACCCTTTTTTTGCGGCCTTGTCTTCAACGCGATTGACGCCGACATCGATTACAACGACGCCGTCCTTTACCATATCCGCAGTTATGGTGTTGGGCCTGCCGGCGGCGGCAATTATAATATCGGCCTGGCGGGTGTGGTAAGCAAGGTCAGCTGTTCTTGTGTGGCAGACCGTTACGGTGGCGTTGCCGTTTTTGTTTTTTTGAATGAGCATATTAGCAATGGGTTTACCAACGATGTTGCTGCGTCCGACGATTACTACGTGAGAGCCTTCGATTTTGACGCCGCTTCGCTGCAGAAGCTGAATGATTCCGTGAGGCGTGCAGGGCAGAAATGCCGGCTGTCCCGCTACCATTTTGCCGATATTGGTTGGGTGGAAGCCATCGACATCCTTGTCGGGGTTAATTGCCAAAAGGACCTCGGACTCGTCGAGATGTTTGGGCAGAGGCAACTGGACCAGAATGCCGTTTATTTTTGGGTCGGCATTCATTCGATTGATTAGAGCGATTAGGTCCTGCTGCGTGGTGTCTTCAGGCAGACGGTTATCATCGGAGTAAATCCCCATTTCTTCGCAGGCCCGTTCCTTGGCTCTAACATAGGACTGTGATGCGGGGTCTTCGCCTACCAGAATAACGCCCAGGCCGGGGACGATACTTTCTTGCTTCAACTTGGCTACTTCTTCTTTTAATTCGGCTCGCATATCCGCTGCTATTTGTTTTCCGTCGATAATTTTTGCTGCCATTGGTTAGCTCCGTTTATTAGTTTTTTAGTTAGGTGTAAATAATTTTTAGGCCTGGTTAACTTAAAACATTCCTGTTACTTTTCCGGTTTTTAAGTCCACATCGATACGCCTGAAGGCCGGGTCAGAGCTTGTACCAGGCATCAGTTTAATCTCACCGGCCAGTGGGACGATGAAACCGGCGCCTTTATATACCAGGAAGTCGCGGATAGGAAGTTTCCAGCCCTTCGGCCGGCCCTTTATATCAGGATGATGGGACAGGCTCAAATGCGTCTTGACCATACAGGTGCCGAAGTTTTTGAAATCCTTGTTTTGCTCGAGGGTTTCGGCTTTTTTTAGGGCTTCAGCTGTATATGTAACGCCGTCGGCGCCGTAAACCTCGGTAGCGATTAATTCGACCTGTTTTCTTAGGGGGGTTTCCAGCTCATAGAGGAATTTGAATTTATTTTTTTCCTTGCAGGCCGCAATAACGGTTTCGGCAAGTTCGATTGCGCCGTCCCCGCCCTTTAACCAGTGTTCTGAATATGCTGCTCGGGCACCGTTTTGTTCTGCAATTTTGCGTACCAGGTTAATTTCGGCTTTGGTGTCAGTGCAGAAGCCGTTTATGCAAACAACGGGGCGGACGCCGCTTTTCTTGACGGTTTCGATATGAGCAATAAGGTTGTCGCAGCCCGCCTCGACCAGCTTGAGATTTTCTTTTGCATATTCTTCATCCAATGGTATTCCCGGTTTGACTACGGGGCCGCCGCCGTGCATCTTGAGTGCCCGAATGGTGGCAACGATGACAACCGCATCGGGTTTCAGGCCCGACATACGGCACTTTAAGTTCCAGAACTTCTCAAAGCCGATGTCTGCACCAAAACCGCTTTCTGTCACGTGGTAATCCGACAATTTCGTGGCGAGTAAGTCGGCGATGATTGAGCTTTGGCCGACGGCGATATTGGCAAACGGTCCGGCATGGACAAATACCGGCTGGCCTTCGATGGTCTGCAGTAAGCTCGGATTGAGGGCCTCGACCATCCAGGCGGTCATCGCACCATCGACTTCGAGGTCAGCGGTGGTAACTTCATTGCCTTTTTTGTCGTATGCGACCACAATTTTGCTTATTCTTTCGCGCAAATCCTTCAGGTCTTTGACCAGGGCCAGTATTGCCATTAGCTCGCTTGAGACCGAGATGATAAATCCGGATTCCATTTCGTAGCCGTCCATCTTTCCGCCTTTGCCGATTGTGATGTGACGCAAAGATTGCGCGCAAAAATCCATAACCCATTGCATTTGAATCCGGTCGGGGTCGATATCCAGCCTTTTTAAGTTTCTTTTTGCCAGCTTTTCATCGTCGTAATTTCTCTCGTGCTGCATACGGGCGGTCAGGGCCACCATTGCCAGGTTATGTGCGTTTGTGATGCAGTCTATATCACCGGTAAGACGAATGGAAAATGGCACCAGAGGAATACACTGGGCGAGTCCGCCTCCGGCGGCAGAGCCTTTGATGTTAAATGTCGGCCCTCCGCTTGGCTGGCGAATAGCACCGGTTGCGTTTTTGCCCAGTTTGCCCAGCCCTTCAATCAGTCCGATGACCGTGGTGCTTTTTCCTTCTCCTAACGGTGTTGGGGTAACGGCGGTAACATCAATATATTTTGCGGTCGAATTGGCTTGACTTCCCAGCCGCTCCAGAACCTTGGCATAATCGACTCTTGCCAACTGCCGTCCCATAGGCAGCACTTCATCGTCTTTCAGTCCTAATTCTTTAGCCAGCAGGCTGATGGGCTTCATAGATTGCTCTGCGGCTTCAGCAATCTGCCAATCCTTCATTTTAGTTGGGTCAAGTTTCATATATTTTCCTTTTTGGAAAGACTACATCTGACACGCAAGTTATTTGCACAGCAGCAATTAGCTGGATAACTCGGCGGATATTGTCCGCATACTTGTCCCGTTAAACTTCATTTTTGCTATTATCGCTGAAAAGGGCAAGATTAAATATAATGCTCAAGTCTTATTTTTGCACTATCCTGCTATTTGTGGGTCTATTACTGTGGAAATTTTGGTATTCTTTGCGATGGCCGGCTGTTTGGGAAAGGCGGTCTGCAAACGAAGATTTCATCTGGTTGTTTTGTTGCTGATACTGGGCCGGGTTGGATTTGAACCAACGTAGGCTTACGCCAACGGGTTTACAGCCCGTCCCCTTTAGCCGCTCGGGCACCGACCC
>CAYYFT010000145.1:0-4429 GCA_964471015.1 uncultured Pirellulales bacterium
TTTGCTCTTGGCCGTCTGACCAGCTGGTTTATAGTAGGCATAATTGACTTTCACTCGTACCACGGCCATCTTGGCCGTGTTTTTCCAAACCACGGGCTGGAAGCCCGTGCTACATCCGTCATTTAATTCCCAGGGCCTCCTTAATAGCAGCCTCTGCCTTTGCCTCAGTATCTTCAACTTCTTTAATATCTGCGAATTCCTTCGGCAGCGGAGCTTCAGCAAGGTGCTTGACCTTAATATCAAGATGCGGTTTGAAAGCCGTGCCGGCCGGTATCAGATGACCAAGTATCACATTTTCCTTTAAGCCACGCAGTTTATCCATCTTAGCGGACAACGAAGCGGCAGTCAAGACCTTAGTCGTTTCCTGGAAACTGGCCGCTGCGATGAAGCTTTCGGACTGCAGCGAAGCTTTTGTTATTCCCAAAAGCAATGTCGTAGCAGTTGCGGGCTTTGGCTTTCTCCCTTTTGCAGGCGTGCCGCCGATTGCCTCGACCCTTTCATTTGTCGCAGCAAGTTCGTCCTTGCCAATAACCTGACCTTCCTGCAAATCGGTGGCATCTCCAACGCTGGTTATCCTGACACTATTGGCTAACCTCTCATTCCCTCTTCGGAACAGAAATTTATCAACGACCTCGCCCGGCAGGAACGAACTGTCACCAACAGATTCAATCTCGACTTTGCGCATCATTTGAGAGCAGATAATCTCAATGTGTTTGTCGTTGATATTGACATTTTGTGAACGATAGACATTTTGAATCTCTGCAATTAAATATCTCTGCAACGCCTCCTCACCTTTAATTCGCAGAATATCGTGCGGAACCAACGGCCCATCCGTCAACGAGTCTCCGGCTTCTGCCATATCTCCGGTGTGAACATTCAGGTGCCTGTCGCGCGGAATGTGATGTTCCTTCTCCATTCCGGATTCAGCGCGAATTATAACTGTCATTTTGCCCTTGCGTTTGTCGCTTCGCAACTCGACCCGGCCCGATATCTCAGCCATTGCGGCGGGGTCTTTGGGTTTTCGTGCTTCAAATACTTCGGTAACCCTCGGCAGACCGCCTGTGATGTCCTGGGTACCGGCGGCCGCTCTGGGTTGAAGTGCGAGCAATTGGCCTGCCTGGACTTGCTGGCCTTCGACAACCTCTATCCTGGCCCCTGCAGGCAGATAGTGGACGTCAAGTATTCTGCCAGGTTCCCGCGAGTCGCCGCCTGTATCTTCTATGATAATTTGTGGATGTGTATCTCCCTTATGCTCGATTACCACGGGCCTGCCGAGTTGACCTTTTCGCTCTTCTTCAACTCGAATTGTTTCGCCCTCTATGATATCTACAAACGCAATTTGCCCCGACGCTTCCGCCAGAATCGGCGTGCGATGTGGGTCCCAATAAAACAGTCGCTGTCCCACTTTAACCGCTTGGCTGTCTTTGACTGTTATATGGGCACCATAGGGAACCTTATATTTATCAAGCTCGCGTCCTTTCTTATCAAGAATCGCCATTTCGCCGTTGCGCTTGAGCGCGACAAAACGTGATTTAACAGGACGTTTTACCTCAGGTTCCCCACCTAGTGCAACTGAATCAATCCTGTAGGTATCACCTTTCCATTCAAAATCGGAGGCGGGAGTAACCACAGGGTTTATATCGCGAAACTGAACTACTCCTTCTTGTGTAGCTTTCTGGTCGCGCTCAAGAATAGCCCTGGAAGCTACACCACCGGTGTGGAACGTACGTAGTGTCAACTGTGTGCCAGGTTCACCAATTGACTGTGCGGCAACGATGCCAACTGCCGAACCCTCTTCGACAAGATCGCCGGTACTCATATCCCAGCCATAACACTTCGCGCAAATACCAAACGTACTGTCGCAGGTCAAAGGACTTCTGATTCTGATGGCATCAAGCCCCAAAGCCTCAATCTTCGCCGCCGCCTCAGAGGTAATAACTTCGTTCTCACGAACAATCATTTCATCGGTAATTGGGTTGCGGATATTATCTCTGGCGGTTCTGCCGACAACAAGTTGAGAAAGCGGTACATCAATCTGCTCGCCTCTGCTGACTATGCTTTTGGTAATTCCCTGTAAGGTTCCACAATCGCGCTCGGTGACAATTACATTTTGGGCTACATCGATTAGCTTGCGGGTAAGATAGCCGGAATTAGCTGTCTTCAAGGCGGTATCAGCCAGCCCCTTACGCGCTCCGTGCGTGGAGCTAAAGTATTCGAGAACAGTCAAGCCCTCACGGAAATTCGACTTGATTGGTGTCTCGATAATTTCACCGCTGGGATTAGCCATTAACGCTCGCATCCCTGCAAGCTGCTGAATCTGGTCAACACTGCCTCTTGCACCGGAATCGCTCATTAGGTATATCGGGTTCAGATACGGAGACCCGTCCTCCTTCGTATCTTCCTTAAGGGCGCGCATCATCTCGCCGGTAACCGCAACTCGCGCATGTGTCCATGCATCGATAACCTGGTTGTACCTTTCACCCTCGGTGAGAACACCATTGCTATAATTGGCATGGATTTTACCAACCTTTTTTTCCGTCTCGTCGATAATTTCCTGTTTCTTTAGCGGTATTTTCAAGTCCGTAATGCCAAAGCTCAAGCCCGCAAGCGTGGCATGTTTGAATCCTAAATCTTTTATTTTATCAAGCAAATCTACTGTTCGGGCACTGCCAGCGAGCTCGAAACAGTCACTAATTACCCGGCTCAATCTCTTCTGAGACATCGCCATATTGTAAAACGGCATCTCATCAGCAAGCATATCATTGAATATGCACCTTCCAACGGTCGTCTCAATTATTCGGTTTGAGTGCCCATACCCTTTACGGTTCAGCCCTTCGGCGTTCTCAATCGCTTTTTTTCGCCTTTGAGAAAGCTCCTGTTTTTCGTCACTTTTCAAAACGGGAGCCAAATCCTCACCATCTTCGGTCTTGACCGTTTTATTAACCTGTACTCTAATCTTTGCGTGCAAACCGATTTTCCCCATTTCATAGGCCATTATTGCCTCGAAAGTGTCTCTAAATGCCATCCCCTCTCCTTTTTCGCCGGAGCTGACAGCGGTCAAATAATAGTTTCCCATAACCATATCCTGAGAAGGTCCAACCATAGGCGAGCCATTTGCCGGCGAGAAAATGTTGTTCGCAGGCATCATCAAGGTATGACTTTCGGTCTGAGCTTCTATACTTAGTGGCAAATGCACGGCCATCTGGTCGCCGTCAAAGTCAGCATTGAATCCCTTGCAGGCCAACGGATGCAGCATAATGGCATTGCCTTCCACAAGAATCGGCTCAAAAGCCTGAATACCCATCCGATGAAGGGTAGGCGCACGGTTGAGCAAGACAGGATGCTGATGAATGGCTTCCTCCAGAATATCCCATACCTGCTCATCCCGCCGTTCAATTATTCTCTTGGCGCTTTTAATCGTATCGGCAAGGCCGTGCTGCTTGAGTTTTCGAATAATAAACGGCTGATACAGTTCCAAAGCTATTTTCTTTGGCAAGCCACACTGATACAGCTTCATATTAGGTCCTACTACAATCACCGAACGAGCCGAGTAGTCCACGCGCTTGCCGAGCAGATTTTCGCGGAATCGACCCTGCTTACCCTTAATCATATCGGTCAAGCTCTTCAACGGCCGACTATTACTACCGAGGACCGGCCTACGACATCGGCCATTGTCCAGCAGCGAATCAACAGCTTGCTGCAGCATTCTTTTTTCATTGCGGATAATTACATCAGGTGCATTGAGGTCTATAAGCTTTTTCAATCGGTTGTTACGATTGATAATTCGCCTGTAAAGGTCATTCAGGTCGCTGGTAGCAAAGTTGCCGCTCTCAAGAAGAACCAAAGGCCGCAAATCCGGCGGAATAACAGGAACAACTTCAAGCACCATCCACTCGGGCTTGTTATTGCTACTTCTAATTGCATTGACGGTCTTCAGACGTTTGGTAAGGTCTTTGATTTTCTGAATGCTGCTGGTCTTGGCTACGGCGGCTCTCAACTCATCGCTCAAGGCATCGAGGTCAAGATTTGTCAACAGGGCCTTGATGGCTTCGGCGCCCATTGATGCCTTAAACGCATTGCCGTATTTGTTCGATGCCTCACGGAATTCTTCTTCGCTAAGCAGCTGACCTAACTTTAACGGGCTTTGGCCGGGGTCGGTAACAACATAGTCCTGGAAGTAAATTATTTTTTCCAAGCTTGCCGCTTTCATTGCCAAAAGAGTGCTAAGATGGTTTGGTATAGCCTTGAAAAACCATATGTGCACCACCGGCGCCGCAAGATTGATATGTCCCATTCGCTTGCGCCGAACGCGACTATGCGTAACTTTGACCCCGCAGCGGTCGCAAATTATCCCCTTGAACTTGGTGCCTTTATATTTGCCGCAGGAACATTCCCAATCCCGCTCAGGACCGAAGATTCGTTCGCAGAA
>CAYYFT010000146.1:0-4419 GCA_964471015.1 uncultured Pirellulales bacterium
TCTGGATGCGAGACGAAATTGAGATACTGCAGGCGAAAATAACGCTGCTGCAAAAGGGGTTCGTTAAACAGGCAGGGAAATATACGGAAGATGTAATGCCGGGTTATACGCACCTTCAGCGTGCTCAGCCGGTTGTTATTGCATCGTATCTGTTAAGTTTTGTGGAGCAGCTTGAGCGAGATTTCGCCCGGCTGAAAAATTGCAGGGTGCTGCTGGGCATTTCGCCGTTAGGCAGTGGTGCGCTGGCGGGGTCAACGCTGCCGATAGACAGAAAGAGCACGGCGAAGCAGTTAGGCTTTTCGGACATCAGCTATAACAGCATCGATGCGGTCAGCGACAGGGATTTTTGTGCGGAATTTGTTTTCGATTGTGCGCTTATTGCGACGCATCTATCCCGCTTAGCTGAAGACTGGATAATTTACTCATCCAGCGAATTCAGTTTTGTTCGGATTGATGAGACCTATTGCACATCGTCAAGTATGATGCCGCAAAAGCGTAATCCGGATATCTTAGAACTGATGCGTGCAAAGACGGGGAGCGTCTATGGTTCACTTATAGCTATGCTGACAATTCTAAAAGGTCAGCCGTCTGGCTACAATCGCGATTTGCAAGAGGACAAGATTCATATTTTTAGTGCGAGCGATACGGTCAGGGCTTTACTTGATGTGGCGTGTGCGGTTGTTTCACATACGAAATTTGATACCAAGAAAATCTCGGCTGGATTAGAAGAAGGATTTCTGGATGCTACTGCTCTGGCTGAGTATCTGGTTGGAAAGGGTGTTGCTTTCCGGGAAGCACACGGCATTGTCGGCGCATTGGTTGCCCAGTGTGAGGAGCAGAACAAGAAGTTGGCTGAGCTTGCACTGGAAGAATTTAAGCAGCACTGCAGCGTGATCGGGACAGATGTGTATGAGCATTTAGGTGCAGGTAAAGTCGTAGGTAAATACGTTACAGAGGGTGCAGCCGGGGTGAAGCAGGCAAAAGAGCAAATTGCGTATTGGAACAAACAGTTGGCAGAGCGATGAGCGGCGGTGAGGATGAAATAACCGGCTGGTTTGCCCGTCAGAGTAAGCTGGCGAGAGCGGATTTTCCGATTGGGATTGGGGATGATATGGCCCAAATCCGATGGGGCGAGAAATCGGTTCTTATTACCATAGATATGCTGCTGGACGGAGTTCACTTCGACCTGCAAAAAGCGACTCTAAAGCAAGTGGGATATAAGGCTATGGCGGTCAGCCTGAGCGATTGTGCGGCGATGGCGACGGTTCCTGTTGCAGCGGTTGTCTCTGTTGCGCTGCCGAAAGGTTTTGGTGGGGAAGAATTAAAGCAGCTTCATTCGGGGATTACCTTAGCCGGCGGGAAATTTGGCTGTGAGCTTGTAGGCGGTGATATTACAAGCTGGAAGGGAAAGCGCCGTAAGGCGTCCCCAAGCGGAGAACCACTGGCAATAAGCGTGGCGATGCTCAGTAGAGTCGGGGGCAGTAAACCTATAAGGCGGTCCGGCGCAAAGGTTGGTGACGGTATCTGTGTTACAGGCTCATTGGGCGGAGCGGGCTGCAAAAAACATCTCGAATTCGAGCCGAGGGTTAAAGAGGCAATAGAAATTGCTCGGAAGGCAATCGTCAATTCGATGATTGATATAAGCGATGGGCTCAGCAGCGATTTGAACCGGATTTGCCAGCAGAGCAAAGTAGGGGCTGTTGTAAATGCAGAGCAGATTCCAATATCAGATGAAGCTAAAAAGGGTGAGGCGCCATTGAGCTCTGCGCTAAACGACGGCGAAGATTTTGAATTGCTTTTTACACTTTCTGAAAAAGAATGCGAGAGATTGCTGAAGCGGTGGGATGGGGTGACAGCGATTACGCAAATTGGAACAATTACCGACACTAAAAAAATGCAGATAA
Organism: uncultured Pirellulales bacterium; assembly: GCA_964471015.1. Classification (GTDB taxonomy): domain Bacteria; phylum Planctomycetota; class Phycisphaerae; order Sedimentisphaerales; family Anaerobacaceae; genus CAYYFT01. Next base: position 1,905 of record CAYYFT010000146.1, read on the forward strand.
AAATGCCGGACGGCCAGATTAGCGATTTGGAAACCAAGGGATACGACCACCTGAAGTAATTGACGATTGACTATTGGATATGAATTTTGATGTTGTTTCGAATTCGGCGGAGGAGACCATCGAGCTTGGTCGAAAGATGGGCTCACGGTTAAGAGGGGGAGAGGTTGTAGCTGTTTGCGGGGCATTGGGCAGCGGAAAGACGCACCTTATTAAGGGAATTGCCGCTGGTGCAGGAGCGGCGGAGGCTGGGAAGGTTACCAGCCCAACGTTTGTTATAATTAATGAATATAAAGGTCGGCTGGATATCTACCATATAGATGCTTATCGGCTGGATTCAATATCTGAGTTCGAGATGATTGGCTTTGATGATTACTGCCAGCCACAATCGGTGGTTCTAATTGAGTGGGCCGATAAAATCGAGTCAGCCCTGCAGACTATAGATTACATTCGGATAGAACTTTTTCACGCTGAAGAGAGCAAGAGAAAGATACACATCGAAAATATGCCCGATTATATCGGCTGTTGATTATTCAGAGGCGGGGGCAACATTGAGAAGAGCCGGCCATATTCGATATTTCACGCCTTAAAGTTTGGTATTGCCGCATTTACTTTTTATACTTTCCTTTAGAGGGGGTATAAAGTCCTGTATACGGCAATCTAAAGTTTTTCGGACGTGGGGGTGGAAGTCTTGTTGTCCATCAAGAATCCGTGAGGAAAAAGAAGCGAAATTTCCATTTAAAATAAGGGGTAAAAAATGAGGGCGAAAAGTGGTTTTACGTTAGTGGAGTTCCTGATTGTGGCAGTCATTTTTGGTATCTTGTCAGCTATTTTGATTCCTCAGTTCGCCGAGGCGAGTAATCAAGCTAAGGAGTCACGTTTAATTGAAGCTCTTCAAACGATGCGATCGGAAATTGAGCTGTATAGGATTCAGCACAACAATAGCTTACCTGGCACAGGTGGTGCTACGATCGAACAGGCTATAACCGGTCTTACCAATATCAATGGCGATGCGGTTGCGGCACGTGGTACCGGTGTTTATGGGCCTTATCTGGAAAAGCTTCCAAAGAATCCATTCACCAACGGACGTGGCATAAACGGGACGGCAGCGGATGGCAGCCCACGAGGCTGGACATTGGATGCGGACCCAAGAAGTGCCACATACGGTTTTTTCGCTGCCAGCGACGCGAGGCATAGTGGTCTGTAACAATCGAATTTGAAGAATACCGGAGGAGGTATGAGCAATAGCAATAAGACTCACTTTTCGTATGTTGAGATCCTTGTCATAGCGATTGTATTGGGCATAGCTGCGAGGATGATTGCTCCGCAGTTTACGGAAGCGAGTATTGAAGAAGCAAAGGTTTCCGAACTGATTGATGGACTTGAAGCGATGCGTGCTCAACTGGATTTATACCGAGCTCAACACGGAAATTGTCTTCCTCCCACAGATTCATTCGCCAATTTTGAAACCGCTATGACAACAAAGGTAGGCGAGCACGGTCCTTATATCAAGAAGATTCCTACGAATCCTTTTAACGGCCTTGAGACGGTTCGCTTTGACGGCGAACCAGCAGGGGCGGGCAAAGCCGGCTGGAGGTTTGATACGAAGACCGGTTTGTTTCAGGCCGACAATGAAGCCAGCTACGCCGCCCTGTAAAAAGTCAATGGATGGGGCGTTTTTTAGAAGTATCAAAAGAAAATAAGGGCAACTTATAGGACCTTACAAACAGGCTGAATGAGGAGACGCTTATCGGCCTTTATCCGTAATAAAAAGAAAATTTCGAAGTAGTTAATCACATCAGTTACATTTCCGGGCTCCCGCAGAACATCGAAATAGTTCAAAGATTGCTACCATGTTGTTTTAACGATTATACCAATTCTGCTGACCTTAACCGAGGAAGGGCAGAGATTTGACGCTGATATATCGCTTCTGGTGTGTGTGGAAAGCGCAAGAGGGTTGAGGAAACTAAACACTGTGGGTCAGTTTGGGTAAAGCTGTTAGCATAAACGGCACAACGGCTGTTTCTGCCGGTTCGGTGATGAGTAAAGATGCGTCCTGAAGAGGACGAAAAAAGAACAGAGGTAAGGGTTCATAATGCGCCAGGACAAAGCGAAAGACGGTAAGAATGGCAAGTTCGCAACACTGGCTTCGGAGGCCTCAGTGCTGTTGTAGTCAAGAACTTAGATATGATCTACGAGCCGAAAGCGGCGGTCTTGCCGTGGTAGAGATTTTGCCTGTAGCGGTAGTAATCGGGATAAGGGTTTATCTCGATTACGGGCTGATGAGAAGGAAATTGTAAATGACAGGCTGGAAATTGAAAAGACGAGGTCTGCAGCCAATAGGATTGGACATAGGTCGTGATTCTATCAAGATGATTCAACTGGCAACGAATGGGGGACATATAAGTATTCTTGCAGCAGATAAAATTCGTATTGACCCCGCCCCTGCGGCAGGGGTCGGGGTTGAGACGGGTATAAACGGTGATGCAGAAGAGAGAAGGAGCTTTGTTATTTCTGC
>CAYYFT010000147.1:0-4413 GCA_964471015.1 uncultured Pirellulales bacterium
GAGATTATCTGAGCCGCCGAGACGGTTGAGAGTGGCCAGCAGAACGTCCGTCTGCTCGTCGTCGATGTCCCATACTATGCAATCGGCGGTTTTGTAGCCGAGCTTGGCTAAAGCACGATAGCGGTGCTCGCCATTGATTATCTGAAAACACCCGTTGGTTTCCTTTATGTCATTCCCGCGCAAGCGGGAATCCATTGCATCATCCTCTTTTTGAACCCCTGCTTTCGCAGGAGTGACAGTTTTGCTTTTGTTCGGGCAGGGCCGGACTATCAATGGCTCGTATCGGCCGGTCCGCTCTATGTTACGGACCAGCTTGCCAAAATTGACCTTGCTCTGCTGATTGGGATTGTCCGGATGCGCAACAAGTTTATCTAATGCTATCGTTCGAACTGAATTTGTCATACCTTAAGCCCCACCTTCTCACTAAACCAGATATAATAGACCGGCCGAAAGGTAAGCTTACCCAGCAAAAGTCTTGTTCGCTCTAAGCTGGCCCTCTCATAGCGCCTTTTGCCGTAACTCTGTAGAAAATGTTTAATTTGTAACTCGATAAATTCACCTTCCCGCCGCTCTAATCTATCGAGTTTTTGCTGCACTCTTTCAGAGTTGATAAGCTCTTCTTTTTCGATGCCGACCAGGCTGAACGCCTCAACAAGCTGAACGCATCGCTCCTGCATCTTTGCTGCGAAGGCCTTCATCCCGGCTTTTTCAAAGAACGGATTGACCAATCCCATCACCGCCATCGCCTCGACTATGGGGACATTCATTTCAGGCATCGTCTCTCGCACCAATCGGCTCGCCAGGCCCAGCCCCCGAAATCTCGGCTCGATAACGACCCTGCTGATACAGCGGATATTCTTGTTGATAAGGGCCAATCGCGTCCTCTTATCAAGGCCGGTAAATAAATTACCCATAGCGATGTTGCGAAGCTCCACTCCCACGCTTGGCATTGTGTAAACTATAACCCCGATTGGTTCTACACCTAACCGTAGGGCGGGGCTTGCCCCGCCTTGACCTGACTTGATGGCAAAAATCGCAGCGAATGGCCCAATACGACTGTCGCGGTAATGATACCTCGCAAGCTTTTTGTAGTCGCCGAGACAACCGGGGACAATTTGCAGTTTTTTAGTTACACTGCATCTCCGCATCTTTATACCTGAATACAAAATTGGAAATTGATAACCGTAGTTTCGCCGGCGACTGACTTGCTCGTGCTGCCTGCGGTTCGGATACTGTTTTTATTTACTGCGTCCCTGCGGGACTGCGTAACACTTGACGTTTCCTCATTGCGGCCTCCGGCAGCTTGCCCTGCGGGCACTTCGCAACCTCCTTTGTCATTCCCGCGAAACTTGTCCCCAAGGGAGCGGGAATCCATTGAAAATAAGAAACTTACACAAAGATTTAATTATAGAAAGTTATATTATCTTTTTGAAAACGGCACTATTTTGCAGATACCGTTTCCCTCATTTTTTGCATAGTCCACTCCTCCCTGCACTTTCCCCCTGCAATTAGCTATCCCTGCGCAAATGATTCGAAAAAAGGGCTGTTTTTGAAAGGAGCTTTTTTCGCAAGCCTATATGCAGAAACGAATAAAAAAAAATTTGGAAAATCAGATTTTTGCCAGCAAGTAGCTGCAGATTTGATTGATTTGTTAAGTCTTCCTGGTAAATTAAGATAAGTAGTTATTAAGGGGTGTATGAGGATTGGTAATTATTAAGCATGCCCTTCAATATCTAAATCGCTACCGAGAACGAGCCGTTTTCCCTTTATGTTAAGAGTGCTTGCATGTTTGATGGCTTCGCGGAGCTGATTGAGCACACTGTCAGGGAGCGGTGGTAATGGTGTAATCTTTTGGTTTCTTATCCAATTGATGATGTCACTCTTAGACTTTTTTTCGGCTGAATCACAATCTATCAGAGACTCTTCAGGTAATGAATCGTATTCTTTTGGTCCAATTCTTACCAATACTTTGTGATAACGAGCCTTATATCTACTTGTTATTTGGGTTGTTGAAGTTACAACTATGAGGTCTTTATCATTATCAGGATTTTTGTTTAGAATAAAAAAGTAACGATGTTTCGGCCCTTTGGTTTCAGTGCCATACTCGTGGAGTTTGCGGTAAGCTCCGCCTGATACTATAATTTGCTTTTCGACAATCTCCGGAGGCAATTCCATTTGTTATTTCAATCCCGCCCAAGCCTCCTTGTCATCGTGTATGACGTCTAATATAGCTTTGTCCCTCTTGTGATTGAATAAATCTTCATAAGGTATGGGGTGTCGCTTAGAACCTTCTTGTTTCCTGCGCCAGTTTTTAATGTACTCTGCCAATAAATGGGTAAGATTACGGAGAGTCCACCAGTGGACTTTGCCATATCGCTGGTTAATAGCATCGAGGATTTTAATGTCAGACTCAGAAAGCTCACCTTTATCAGCAGGCGTTTGACTTAGAACAAGATTGTCCTCTAGAACAAACGGACAACTCCCCCTGTGTGCTGCCTCATTGATGTGGTCAAGTAATTGTGAGGAAGCTGGCCCGTGTGGCATAGCATAATATTGACCACCGACAATAGGACGACCATAACGAATTAGGTGTTCTTTGTCTGCCAAGAAAAGAAGTTTAACCAGCTTAAGCTTATTTAAAGTTCCACCATGCCTACACAGCAACCATAATACCGCCTGTATAGCTTTATCGCGATTGTACGGAAAAGAAATGTTTTTTACTTCCTCCACACCTTCATCTCCTTTCAGTCGTAAGGGAACAATAGTTCCATTTCCTCAACTCACTATAAGTATATACTAAAGCTATCGGCCAAGTCAACTCAGAAAATAAAAACATTTTAGCCCCTAGAACGACAAAAAAGCCTATAGCCAGATTCATCAATTTGCCGAAGAGAGAAAAAAGAGTTGAGTATTTTTAGCTTTCTGTTTAGCATTAAACTTATGCCGAAAAAACTATTCACAGTCGGATATGAAGGCCTTGATATTGACAGCTTCATAATACATTTGAAGAACAATGCTGTTGAATGTCTACTTGATATAAGAGAAATTCCCATTTCTAGAAAACGCGGTTTTTCTAAGACAGCTCTTTCCGAACGACTTAACGAAGAAAACATTCATTACGTGCATATTGCTGATCTTGGAAGCCCAAAACCTATCAGACACAAACTCAGGGCAAATCATGATTACTCAAGTTTCTTCAAAAAAATACACAAACATCTTGCTAATAAAAAACACGCCATTGAAAGTGCTTACCATTATATTACGGATTACACATGTTGCCTCATGTGCTTTGAGCACCTCGCCGCACAGTGTCATCGCAAGATAGTTGCCAGAAAAATCAAGGAATATGACGGCAATGGCCTCCAAATAATGAATATCTGATTTGCTCCAAAGGGGAACATCTTGAAGTTGGAAACAAAAACCGTCCTGATTACGGTGAAAGCTTATCCCAACCCAAGCAAGAAATACGGCGAGACAGTTTGTTGTGCTGGGATTGATATGACCGCAAAACGTTGGATTAGGTTATATCCAATACCATTCAGAGATCTTGACCAATCACAAAAGTTTCGGAAATACAATATTATTAAACTGAAATGTCAAAGAGCTAACGAGAGTCGCATTGAAAGCTACAGGGTGGATTCTGAAACCATCGAAATTATAGACCACCTTGATACCAGTAAAAAATGGTTGCGCAGAAAGCAAATAGTTTTGCCCTTGGTTTCTTCGTCATACTGTCAAATCCTTGAAGATACCGCTCAAAACAAATCTTTTGCTATATTCAAACCAACTCATATTGACTTTCATTGCAAAAAGACAGCTTCAGAAAGCGAGCAAAAACGCCAATCCTGCTATGCTCAACTCAGCTTTTTCGATAAAGTAAAGAATGCTATTGAAAAAATTCCCTTTGATTTCTATTATTCGTTCACATGTTTAAACTCTCCTAATTGCCCCAGCCACAAATTACCAATAATGGACTGGGAAATTGGCCAATCCTATAGAAGTTGGCGATACAGATATAAAGACCAGAACACTTTATTAGATAAAATTAGAGAGCGTTGGCTGGAAAGAATGTGCTCCGAGAAAAATGATGTATATTTTTATGTTGGAAATATGAAACGCTTCCATGATCACTTTATGGTATTGGGAGTTTTCTATCCTCCAAAATAATCAAAATTGTAATTCCTGTCAAAACAAGCTCTATTAAATATAAGATACATTACTTATAGATAACCTGCGTCGGGCCGGACAATTCCTGAACGACCAGCACGTCAGGTGACAAATCAAGCAGTATATCTTCGTGGCTCGATGCCAAGATAAATGTTACGCCGGTGCGTTTTGCATATCTTTGTATGTTGTACGAAATCACCGCAGCGGTAATGCGGTCCAGTTCGCAGCAGAACTCATCTGCAAAGA
>CAYYFT010000148.1:0-4389 GCA_964471015.1 uncultured Pirellulales bacterium
TTGTATCGGTATTGACAGGTTTGCCGACCCTGGCTCCATCCAAATCGACAATATGTAGCCATTGTGCTCCGGCCGAGCTGAATTCTTTCGCCTGCTTTACGGGGTCGTCATGGTACGTTATCTGGCGGTGGTACTGGCCCTGGATAAGCCTGACACATTTGCCGTCTCGCAAGTCAATCGCTGGTATTATATACATTTTTAGGCCTTTGGAATCTTTGGCAATAATTCGTCGGATTTTAGGTAAAACACTCTTGTCGTTCAAACAGATTTCTGTCAAATATTATTTTATCGGCAAAAAATTTTTCAATTATTAGCTATTACCATCTCACATCTCCACTTTTTCCGGATAGTTAAACAGTAGTTGGGGGCGTCCCACACCTATTAGGCGTGAGCCGAACTCTTTTGGTGCTGTCCCAAATTCTGTGGTTGAGGTATAAAAAATAAGGCCTCCTTGCCGATGTTTACTAAAAAACACAGCAAGAAAGCTAATCTTGATTCGATATATTATTGACATTTCATCTGGCCGGTATAAAATTCACCGACTGTTCCAAAAAACATTTAGGAGACGACACAATGGCAGACAAAAAAGCGGACCTCGCCGGCCCAGGCATCGGTGATTATGCCCAGTTAGAGAAAATCCTGCCACAAAATTACAACTCCCTGCTGTCTCCAAAGGAGACACAAATCGCCACCTATGCTGTCAAAGATTATATTGAAGAAAATCTGTGCAGGCAGCTAAATCTCATTCGCGTCACCGTTCCTCTTATTGTTGACGTTGAAAGCGGCATCAACGACCTGCTGGACCGTGACGGCTCACGCACCCCAATTCAGTTCCACATTTCAAACGACCACGACAAGAATCCAATTGACGCCCAGGTTGTTCAGGCCGCAACCAAATGGAAACGTATGGCCCTGAAGCAGTTCGGAATGGACATCGGCGAAGGCCTGCTCACCGATATGCGTGCCGTCAGAAAGGACTACTTCCTTGACCACGACCACAGCGCCTACGTTGACCAGTGGGACTGGGAGCTGGCAATAACCGCCAGGCAGAGAAACCTGAAGTTCCTAAAGCAAATCGTAGAGAAGCTCTGGAACGTCCTCAAGGGCGCCGAGACCCACGTCCAGAAACTTTTTCCACGGCTAAAGACCGACAAATACCCCGACCTGCCTGAGAAACTCACCTTTATACATGCCGAGGAAATACTCGACAAATATCCTGACCTGCCGCGCAAACAACGCGAAACGGAAATTGCCAAAGAGCTTGGCGCAACTTTTATCATCGGCATCGGCTGGGTCTTAAAGGACGGCTACCCGCACGAGATGAGGGCCGCTGACTACGATGACTGGGTAACGGAGACAACCTCCGATGACGGCAGAGAGATGCATGGCCTTAACGGTGATATTCTTGTCTGGAACCACGTGACGAAGCGTCGCCACGAATTGACCTCAATGGGTATCCGTGTTGACGCCGAGTCCCTCAAAAAGCAGTTACAGCTCTCCGGCCAGCTCGATTTCCTGAACTTCCCCTACCATAAGGCCATCATAAACGGCGAAATTCCTCTCAGCATCGGCGGAGGCATCGGCCAGTCCCGGATATTCATGCTCCTGTTAAAAAAAGCCCACATCGGAGAGGTCAGCGCCACCGTTTGGCCAAAGGTGCTTAAGGATATGTGCAGAAAGAAAAAAATCCACGTAATAGAATAGAATGTTTGGCCCCTGACTACGACCCGCTGCACAGAAGGCGGACAAGCATTCGAGGTTAGGCAACAGGAGTATAAGAATGAATTGGAAGATTAGATGTAAGAGAGCCGGGGTTTTGTTTGCGCTTTTGATGGGGATGGTGCTGGTTCTCGGCGGGACGGGGTGCCGTGAAAAGCCGGCGCGGCTTGAAACGGGGCGGTTCGACTATCAGCGCATCGAGCTTGATAACGGGCTGGAAGTTATAACGTTAGAGGATTTTTCCTGCCCGGTAGTTGCAGTTCAGATATGGTACCACGTTGGGTCGAAAGATGAGCAGCCGGAACGGCAGGGCTTTGCCCATATGTTCGAGCATATGATGTTTCGCGGGACAGACAAGCTCGGGCCGACAGACCACTTTGCATACATTCGGCGAGTGGGCGGGACATCGAACGGCTATACCGGATTCGACAGGACAGTGTATCTCGAGACGCTGCCAGCGAAACAGCTTGAGCTGGCACTCTGGCTGGAGGCGGAGAGGATGACGTTTCTGAAGATTGACCAGGAGGCGTTCGATACGGAGCGGAAGGTGGTCGAGGAAGAACGCCGAATGGGTTTGAATCAGCCGTATGGGACGGTATATGAAAAGCTGCTGGCGGAGGTTTTCAAGGTCCATCCGTATCGCTGGCCGCCGATAGGGAAGATACCGCATCTCCGCGCTACGTCCGTGCAGGAGCTGCGGGATTTCTGGACGCAATATTATGTGCCGAGTAATGCGACGCTGATTATTGTCGGTGCGGTTAAGCACGAGGAGGCGCAGCGATTAGCAAAACGTTATTTCGGATGGATACCGCACTACAATGAGCCGGGGCGGGTTGCCGTTAAGGAGCCGGAGCCGTCGGGGAAGGAAACGGTCAGGATAGAAGAAGAAAATGCGCCTGCGCCCGCCGTCGGGGTGGTGTATCGAACTGTTCCGCTCAATCATAAGGACTCGATTGCGATAGACCTTTTGGCGGAGATTCTCGGCGGGGGCAGAAGCAGCAGATTGTATCGTGAGCTGGTAGCGGAGAAACAATTAGCGGTCGGAGCGGAGGCTGTGTCGTGGTCGCTGGAGCAGGACGGCTTGTTCGGCGCAGGAGCGGTAATGTCACCTGTGGGCGGAGATGCAAACAGTATCCTCGATATTATCGAGGGACATATCGCACGGCTGCGGACAGAAGCGGTGAGCGAGCGAGAGCTGATGAAGGCGAAGAATCAGATGTTGCGGGGACTGGTGACGGGGAATCTGCGGATTGACAGTAAGGCGAGGATGTTAGGCAGTGCGGCGGTGGAATATGGGGACGTTTCGCAAGTTAACCGGTGGCTGGATGATATACGAAAGGTAACGGCGGCGGATATTCGACGGGTGGCAAATGAGTATTTAACAGAGAAGCGGGTGCTGGAAGTTAAAGTTGAACGGAACCTGCTCGGTGCAGCGGGCAGTCTGCTCGGCGTTGCGAAGGAAGAGGAGGCGCCGATTACAGCGGAGCTGGAAAGGGCGGCGCCGAAGCCGGGACGGGGCGGACTTGAACGCAGGGAGGATTGGCCGAAGGAAGCACCGATTACAAAGTCCTCGGCGGCGAAGATAACGCCGAAGTACAGCAGCAAAGAATTAGAGAATGGTCTGAAGGTGCTCGTGGTGCCGAATTATGAGGTGCCGTTTGTGAGTATTCAGCTTGGGCTTTTATCGGGGGCGTGGACGGAGAGTAAGCCGGGGACAGCAGCGATGACGATGAAGATGCTCGTCAAGGGGACGAGTAAACACAGCGAGGGCGAGCTGGCTGATGAGCTGGAGACATACGCAATCAGTCTTTCGGGGGTGGGTGGGATGGACACGAGCACGGTCAACGTCGGCTGTTTGACAGAGCATATCGAGCGGGCGATGGAGCTGCTCGGTGAAGTGGTGCTGACACCGAGCTTTCCTGAAAGAGAGTTCGAGAAGCTGAGAAAGCAGGTTCTTACGTCGCTGGCGGTTTCATCGGCGGAGCCGGAGTATGTAGCTGACAAGGAATTCCGGCGGAGACTTTACAGTGAACATCCGTATTCGCGGACGGCGACGGGCGAAGTTGAGGATGTTAATGCACTGGCGATTGAAGATTTGAAGGGATGGTGGAACAAGTTTGCAAGGCCTGATACGGCGGTGTTGATATTTTCGGGAGATATTAGGGAAAAAGAGGCGTTCGAACTGGCGAGGGAGACGTTCGGAGGCTGGGAGGCGCCGGGGGAACGGCCTGATATAAAAATATCGCAGCCGAAGGAAGCGAGGCAGACGCATATATATTTAGTGGACCGGCCCGGAAGTATACAGAGCCAGATTCGTGTTGGCCAGCCTGGCATCACGCGGCACGATGAGGGATATTTTGTGAGCCGAATAGTGAGCAATTATTTCGGATGGGCGTTTAACAGCCGCTTGAACGAGAGTATCCGCGTTGAGAAGGGATTGACATACGGTGTCTGGGGCAGCTATATAGCCAATCGCTTTGCGGGGGATTTTCAAGTCGGCACCTTCAGTAAAACAGAATCAACGGCAGAGACGGTTCGGGCGGTTCTCGAAGAGATTGAGCGGCTGAAGGCCGATGGGCCGAGCGATGATGAGCTTGAGAGCAGCAGGTCATATATACTCGGCAGCTTTGTCAGACATCGCGAGACGCCGCAGCAGATTGCGAGCGATTT
>CAYYFT010000149.1:0-4380 GCA_964471015.1 uncultured Pirellulales bacterium
GCGGTTGTGTTAAAATAGGTAAATAAAAACATTATCGGACGTTGCGGTGTGGGGGGAGGGGGTAATGTAAGGAGAGGGGATGAGAGAAAGAGGAATGATGTTGCGGAAGTGAGAGGGGTAGAAAGAGAGGGGTGGTAGAGGGAGAGAGGTCGGGCGGAGGAGTTCATTGTTAATAGTTCGTGGTTCATTGATAATTATTAATTACTCATTGTAAATTGTTCATAGTTCATTGTTAGTAGTTAATCGGTTAATTGGTTATTGACTGGACCTGCTGGACCTGAAACCTTGCCCTACTGGGCGATATGCGTTTATCTACTGATAAACAGGGGGTATTATACCAAATTTCAAGGGAAAAATCAAAGAAAAAATAGGCGAGAGATCAGCTTCTTTCTCTCTTCCTTTGAAACACTTGCTGTTTTCTGATGTTCCAAACCATCAGACTTGAATCTTGACTTTCCCTCTTTTACATACTAAGCTCTTGTAAAACCGTGTTGTTAGAGCTATAAAATTTCGATTTTGTTGAATGGGGATTAGATGACCAATAAACAGAATGACTTGCATTCAAAAGTTTCACAGGCAGTTGCATGCTTTTGGCAAACACGACAAAGTCAAGTGGAAAAGCAAAAGCAAACCGGCTCGACAGACCAAGGCTTTAGAGGAGCGGTCACAGGCGGCGCACAAATGGATGGGTTTATAAACCTCATTACCGAACAAATTGCCTCAGCCGGAATTGACAAAGAGCACATATATTTTCGGCAATCCTTGGAATTACCCGGTTACTTTCGCCCTACAAAGGAATGGGATTTGCTGGTAGTAAAAGATAATCAATTAATAATAGCTCTGGAAGCCAAATCTCAGGTAGGCCCTTCTTTCGGAAACAATTTCAATAACAGAACCGAAGAAGCAATGGGAAGCGCCCTGGATTTATGGACCGCCTACAGAGAAGGCGCATTTAATAAAACGGTTAAACCTTGGTTGGGATACCTCTTTATGCTGGAAGATTGTGCTAAGTCGCAATCACCTGTAAGCGTGAGAGAACCTCACTTTGAAGTTTTCCCTGAATTCAAGAGTGCATCCTATTCCAAAAGATATGAGATTTTTTGCAGAAAACTACTTAGAGAAAGGCACTACAATGCTGCATGTTTTATTACCTCTCATAAAGACAAAGGCTTAAATGGCGATTTCACCGAGCCAGCGGAAGATTTGACGTTCAACATTTTTATAAATTCTTTAAAAGCGCAAATTCTCACTTACGGCGATTAGAAATTGAAAGAACAAACGAAAGAAAATTTAACGACACACAGATTAGTCAAAAGCGACGCGCGAGACCTTTCCTTCTTACAGGATGAATCAATACACTTGGTTGTTACCTCACCGCCGTATTGGAACCTGAAACGATACAATGATAATCAAGACCAGCTTGGGCACATCTCAGGTTACGAGCAATTCTTGACAGAGCTTACAAAGGTTTGGCAGGAATGTTTTAGAGTTCTTGTACCGGGCGGCCGCTTGGTTTGCGTCGTAGGTGATGTTTGCCTGTCACGGAAAAAACACGGCAGGCACGTCGTTATGCCGCTCCACGCCGATATTTGCGTTGCCTGCAGAAAAATCGGCTTTGACAATTTAAATCCTATAATATGGCATAAAATATCGAATGCTAACTACGAAGTGCAGAATGGCTCTAAGTTTTTGGGAAAACCTTATGAGCCGAATGCCATAATAAAAAACGATATTGAATTTATATTGATGCAGCGAAAACCTGGGGGCTATCGAAAACCTACAAATACTCAGAGAGATAAGAGCCGAATCGAAAAAAAAGACTATGATGAATGGTTTCGGCAATCCTGGAATATTACTGGCACATCTACCAAAAAACACCCCGCTCCATTTCCGGTCGAACTCGCCTATCGACTTGTCCGAATGTTCTCTTTCTTTGGCGACACTGTGCTTGACCCGTTTTGCGGAACAGGAACAACAATGATAGCCGCCATGAAATGTGACAGAAATAGCATCGGGGTTGAAATCGATTCTGAATATTGCCGAATGGCAGCCGAAAGAATTAAAAAAGAAAATCAGGGCCTTTTTCCAAACGCCCAGTTCGATTTTTCTGAAATAGTCAACACACAGGTAGTCTACGGCTTCAACGCTGTATCAATCTGATGTGAAAACGATTGCTCTAATAACTGGATTAGTTGCAATCTGCAGAGTCTTATGCGATAATAAAAACTCAAGCAGATTTACCCTTTGTTGGGTCTCATTATAAACTAATGGGAAAACCTCGAAAACAACACTATATTCCTCAATCGTACTTGAACCGATTCACAACTAATGGCGAACTCGTTGTATTCGATTTTATCGATGAAAGAAAATTTGCCGCATCACCACAAAATGTAGCTCATATAAAAGATTTCTATTCTATAGATATAAAGGAATCAGCAGATGAAAATATAGTGGAAAGTCGTTTTTCTAAAGTCGAGAATTCCGCCAAAAATATAATTGACGAGTATATCAAAACCATGCGACTTCCGAACAAAAAGAACTGGATTCATTTGGCCGAATTCATAGCAAGTATGTATGTAAGAGGCCCAAGATTTCGTTTTGAATATATAGAACTTGCTGAAGGGTTTTTAAATATGCGTGCGCATCATGTTCTTGCCAATCCAACTTCTTACGAATATCAACAATTAGCAAAATACGGCAAGCCGGAAGAACTTTTGAAGGACGTCTCTAAAATTCAGATTACTCCCCATCAAAATCAATATGTTTTGGCTATGCTCAAATCTATTCCAAAATTGACTGAAGTTATAAGCCGGATGACGCCAACATTGCTACATTCGTGCGGTTCTTCCCGCTTCATAACAAGTGACAATCCGGTTATTTTGTTCGATCCAAAACCAGATCGTTATCATGGTTCTGGATGGGTAAAAGATTCAATTGAATCCTATTTCCCTTTGAGCCCATCTACGTGTCTTTTGTTTAGGTGGCGTAGCGACAGTAATGTATTGTCTTTTAACGATAGGCAGGTAGCCGTTGTAAATTCTCTTTTGATTTCTTCTGCAACCCAATACATATTTGCTAAAGGAGAGGTCGCTTGGATTTCAAATAATCATAAAATAAGTGAGGACGACGCCTTGTTATTTCAAGAATTCGCAAAATCTAAGAAAAAAAAGAATTTTCTTAAATGCGGCAATATAAAAACTATACCAAAAGAAATTACTTTAAACAGGATAAAGAAATCAAGGTATAACAAATTACAACCCAAATGACCCCACCCCTTTTATTTTAGCGAAGAATATAGAAGCTGGATTTCCGCTCGCGCAGGAATAACAAACGCCGGATTGCAAAATCCATCGGATAAAGTATAATCTCCTCTATGTTCAAGAATATCTCCATAATCGGTGATGGTGCGATGGGCACCGTTTTGGGTATGCTGCTCTGCGAGAAGAGTATTCCGGTGCGGATGTGGGGATATGACCGTGAGCAATTAAAGCAGATAGAGTCAGGCCGAGAAAACAAGAAATTTCTGCCCGGTTACAAATTGCCTGAGACTCTGGTATTCGAGAGCGAAGACAGTCGCATAATGGCCGGTTCAGATTTAGTCGTATCGGCTGTGCCGTGTCAATTTATGCGAAGGGTTTGGGACAGGCTGAAGGATTATTTCCCAAAGTCCGCAGGATGCCTCACGGCAGATGTGCCGGTTGTTTCGGTAACCAAAGGTATTGAGAACGGGACGCTGCTGCGACCGAGTCAGATACTTGCGGAGGTGTTAGGTGATGGCATCAGGTGCGTTGTACTGAGCGGACCTACCATTTCCGATGAATTAGCTCGGAGACTGCCGGCGACGGCTGCGGTTGCCTGCGGCGATGGGAAATTAGCCAGAGAAGTTCAATACACCTTTAGCGTTCCCTGGTTGCGGGTCTATACTAATACCGATATTGTGGGGGTTGAGTTAGCCGGTGCAATGAAGAACATTATTGCAATCGCAGCGGGAATTATAGACGGTATAGGCGCCGGCGATAATGCAAAGGCGGCTCTGTTGAGTAGAGGACTTGCCGAGATAACCCGTCTGGGAACTGCCTGCGGGGCAAGGCCACAGACGTTTGCGGGATTAACCGGCCTGGGTGATTTGGTAACAACCTGCATTTCTCCCAAGGGCAGAAACCGCTCGTTCGGCGAAAGAGTAGGTAAAGGCCAAACCATTGAACAGGCTCAAAGAGCCACTGAATCAGTTATTGAAGGTGTTGCCACCTGCAAGTCGGTGATTGCTCTTGCCGCTCGATATAGTGTTGAGATGCCGATTAGCAGCGCTGTTTATGAAGTGCTGTTTGAGGGTAAATCGGTGCAAACGGCAATTGCTGATTTGATGAAACGTCGGCTCAA
>CAYYFT010000150.1:0-4330 GCA_964471015.1 uncultured Pirellulales bacterium
TCAGCCAAAGCCCTGCCGGGTTTGTAAAAGCAAATCGAAAGTTCATATACTATCCAGCAAACAAAATGGTCTCTATCTATGATTTAAGCACCGACCCCCTTGAATTGTCCCCGACAGAGCTGCCTGAGCAGCAACGGTACGAAATTACAGATGACATTACCACTTGGCAGAAAGATACTGTTTTTCTGCTCGACCAGAGGCGCATAGGGAAAAAATTGCTCCTCGACGCCTGGCTTTGCCGCTGGAACAACCGCACCGCCTCTGCCAAATATCGACCCAAACCGAAAAACTAACCTTTACTATTCAGCCCAAATCGAGCATTGAGCTCTCGCCGTTCATTTTGCTGACTGTTATGTTGCTTTTTGTAAACATCAGGCAAATCTTCTTGTCGTCTAAGGTTTTATCACCAAGATGGCTTACGCCACGAAGCCCATATATGTAAAAATGGATTAACTGAGTAAACTCGGCGTTGAGAAAAAACAACACGCCGCCGAAACTTGTCGCCATCGCATTTCATAGCATAGAACGTATATATAGATGTAACCGCTTATCTTGCAGATTGTTAAACGAAACCATTCGGCTCTTCGCCTTTATTTTTCATTGTTGGCACATTCTTTGCAGACAATCTATTTTCATAAGCATTAGGCTTACTTATTAAAAAAATGATATTGGGCGGGACCTCAATAACCCGTTATCAAAAATAAGGAGGCAAACCCGCCCGATTTCAGAATACTTCAGAGCCAGCCCGCTGTCGGCGAATCGGCTCTGCTAACTACTGCGGGGTCGTACCGGAGGAGAACGGCTCCGTTTCTCTTTGCGCCTCCGCCGCCCAAAAACCCCTCGGCTTTTTCCTTGACATTTCAGCCTCAATCAGATAGTCTATATTATCTTCAAACTTAGGAGGCTAGGAGTGTGAAAAAACTGATTCTCGCCTTTATTTACCTGCTCTTGGCTATTCCCTGTCAGGCGCAGGTAATCTACGTTGACGCCGATGCTACCGGTGCAAATAATGGCTCAACCTGGACAGATGCCTACAACTACCTGCAGGACGGCCTAACCGCCGCTGTGGCAAACGATGAGGTTTGGGTTGCTCAAGGCATCTATACGCCCGACAGCAGCTCAGCCGTCCCCGGTGACACAGGCGACCGGACCGCAACCTTCCAGCTCAAAAACAACGTAGCGCTCTATGGCGGATTCCCAGCAGGCGGTGGCGCCTGGCAGCAGCGCGACCCCAACACCTACAAAACGATTCTCAGTGGCGACCTTGACGAAAACGATGTTTATGTGAATGACCCCTGCGATTTACTAACTGAACCAACAAGAGCCGAGAACAGCTATCACGTAGTAACCGGCAGCGGGACTGACTCTATAGCTATCCTCGATGGTTTCACTATTACTGCCGGCAATGCCAATGGAGGTTCTTGGCCGGATGATTGCGGTGGCGGGATGCACAACAATTCCGGCAGCCCAACTGTAACCAACTGCACCTTCAGCAGCAACTCGGCTGGCAGAGGCGGCGGGATAAAAAACAGGCAGAGCAGCCCCACATTGATTGATTGTAATCTTGTTGGAAATTCGGCTACATATGGTGGGGGTATGCATAACACTGGTAACAGCAGTCCATATATTAGAAACTGCACTTTCAAAGAAAATTCTTCTTACAATGGTGCAGGTATCAGCAACTATAGCGGAAGTAACGTTTTCTTGATTCGTTGTGTTTTCAGTAATAATATGGCAGATAACGCTGGTGGGGGTATGCGCAACTGGCAGAGTTGTCCTGAGGTAATTAGTTGTACTTTTACAGATAACTTTGCAGGACATTCGGGAGCAGGAATAGTTAATTTTTCTTGCGGCGGTGGCAATTTTGTAAATTGCCGAATAGTTGGAAATTTTACACCTTCAGCAGGAGGAGGGGGAATTCGCAATGATAAAAGTAGCGTAACAGTAACCAATTGTACGCTTATGGGAAATTCGGCTAAAAATGGCGGAGGAATAAAAAACCACCTCAATAGCAGCATCGTACTTACTAATTGTACTCTCAGCGGAAATTATGCTAATCGGGGAGGAGGTCTGTTCACTACAGAAAATTCCTATTCGCAGTTGAAAAATTGCATCTTTTGGAACAACTCAGCAACAAAGGGGGCTGAAATAAATATAGGTAATTCTAAGGAACCTTCCACACTTGCCGTGTCACACAGTGATATTAAAGGTGGGCAGACACAGCTCTATATAGATCCAAATTGCGTTTTATATTGGGAATTGGGTAATATTGAGGTTGATCCATGTTTTGTTGAGGCAGGTCAATGGGTTGACGTAAATGACCCTAATGTTATTGTCGAGCCGAATGACCCAAATGCAGTTTGGATTAATGGTGATTATCACTTAAAAAGCGAGGGCTGGAGTTGGGATATTAAACGCAACCGCTGGACTTATGATGATGTTACCAGTCGATGTATTGACGCCGGCAATCCCGGCTCACCATTAGCCGATGAGCCGGTAACCATTCCGGATGACCCCAACAATATTTGGGGCCAGAATCTTCGCATTAATATGGGTGCCTTCGGCGGAACAGCCGAGGCTTCTATGCCGCCTTACGGTTGGGCCATACTAGGCGATTTAACCAACGATGGCCTTGTTAATTTGAAGGATTATGCTTTCCAAGCAGCCGACTGGCTCAATTCTGCTGACCAGCAATCGGGCGACCTCAATCGTGATAGCTTGATTGATATAGATGACCTTGCTTTACTTGTTGAAGTTTGGCTCAGACAAACAACCTGGTATTAATAACAAAATCTGTACGGAAAAAATTCCAATCAAATGCGCAGCTACTTGCGCACCCAAAACGGCTAATTTCAAATTTTTTTATCTCTTTAGCTGCAACGACTTAGCCAAAACTGCACCTTCGAAAACCCCGTAATTTTCGACTCAATCGCGCATGTTTGTCCAATTATAAGAGAACGATAGTCTGTTCTCGAAAAGGAGACCCTTTAGTGAAGTAACTATCAACTAACTATTAACTAGCGACGAGCGACTAACTTATCCGCAACTTCTTTTAGAGAAATGGTAGTGGAGCTTTTCTATCTATGGCGGAAAAATCAATCAAAATGAACTAAATTATGCAAAACAAAGCCAATTTCCAAAAAAGTCAAATGTTTATAACCTCAATGAAAACAACGAATTATAACGAAAAAATGAAAATGGACACTTGGTCAAAACGAACCCAATCAAACCCAACCCGTAGCGAGCTTGCCTGCACTGAGCTTTGTCGAAGTGTCAAACCTTTCCCCCAAAATCCCCACAAAAAAACCCCGCGGCGCATCCTTTCGCCACAGGGTTATAAAAATCCATCCACAATTTTACGACTCTGGCTTCTCCGCCAGGAAGGCCTCCAATGTCATTATTGCTCTCGAAGACTCCTGTCGGATTCTTCCACAATCTCGTCCAGCTTCTTCGTGCCCCTTCTAGTCTTTCGCGGTATCTTCACGGCCACGCCGAGTCGGCCAAGTTCACCAGCCACCTCCGGCTGGTTAGGATTAAGCTGGAAACTCCGGCTCAAATAATCCTTCGCCCGCTCCTTATCGTTCTTGCTCAAATAATAGTAGCCAATCTGCCTGTTAATCTTAGCCGAATTCGGCGCCAAACGAAGTGCCTGCTGATAACAATTCAATGCATACTTATCCAGGCCCTGCTTCTGAAACGCCAGTGCAAGCCGAAGGGACCCTGCTGCCGAAACAGAAGCTCGCCCCACATACTCGTCCGCCAAGAGTTCAGCCTTGGCTGTGTCGCCACTCTCCAGCAGCACCTTCACCCTCGCCGCCTGGGCTTGCCTGTGAGCAGGGTCAAAACCCAAAGCGATATTATACTGATGCTCTGCCTTGGCCCACAGCCCATCAGCCTGATACAGCTGGCCCAGCTCGAAATGCGCATCGGCATTTTCAAATTTACGCTCGATTGCCTTCAGTATCTTGGCCTTTTTCTCTTCAGCCGGGGTATTCTCAATCTCTTTAGGTGCCTTAGCCCTTCCGCCGCTGCAGCCGCCGAACAACAATATGCAAACCAAAAAAGCCAGACCAACGGGTTTTCGTTTGCCGGTTTGTTCTCGCCTCCATTTCATAGTTTGCACCCCATTTTCTCTTAACATATATCTTTAAGATACTGAACTCCGCCATTTTGACAAGCTGAAAAATCTTTGCAAGTAAAATTTTTGGTTTTTTTGCAAAATCGGGTTCCTTTCCCTGTGTGCGGCAAAAAATCAACTCTGCCGTTTTGAAATTACGGTGAAAACCTATCTTCGTCGTGAATCTCTCTTTGCATCCTGATAGGCCGCTTC
>CAYYFT010000151.1:0-4320 GCA_964471015.1 uncultured Pirellulales bacterium
GTGTCCTCCAGTTATTAAAATCCATACAATAACTCCTTTAATCCCTTTCAACCTTGACCTGTATATTAAAAATCAGTCTTGAACTGTGTAATTAACCTTGTCCTGCCCAACCAATCTTGTCCTGCCCAACCAATCTTGTCCTGCCTAACCAATCTTGTCCTGCCCAACCAACCTTGTCCTGCCCAATCAATCTTAGCCTGACCTGTGTAATAAGTTCTATACTTGTATGCAGTACACTGCATACAAGTATAGTGCTTGTCAAGAATAAATCAAGTCCTTATCCTCTTTTCAATCAAAAACGCAGCTGCCCCCACACCAAAAACGGCTAATTTAATAAATTTTTTACTTCTCTCCGTATAACCATTTACGATTTTCTACCTCCGAAAAAGCCATTGTTTTAGCATCATTTGCGCATGTTCGCCCTACTAAGGGGAAGGTCTATTTACGCTCCCTTAGGTGAATAACTATGAGCCATAAACTACGAACAACAAACTATGAACTATCTACGAACCACGAACTACGAACAATGAACTTCGTTCAATCAAAATTGAACGATTATGCAAAACAAACCCAATTTCCGAAATGTTCAAATGTCTGTAAGCTTAGTAAAAACAAGGAATTGTAACAAAGAACTACCAACTATGAACTGTTCAAAACAAACCCAATCAAACCCAATTTTTTTAGTTCTAATGGTATGCGGGGTTTGTGGTCAGCCAGTTCTCGGCGAAGATGGCAAAATCTCTGAAATCGATGAAGTCATCCTGAAATAAGTCCGCATCAAAACCAGAACCTGTCTGCAGCCAATTTTCGGTGAGCTCGACAAGGTCGTTATAGTCAACAATATAGTCGAGGTCGAAATCGGCCGGCAGCGGCGGCAGTAATTCGAATGCAAGGCCATAGTCAGCGGTTTCGCCGGTTGAATTATTTACAACTTCGAGAGTGTATTGGCCAGAACTGGTGAGTAGTAAATCGGCTTTTATAGTGTTATCATCGGGGTCGTAACCGAAGGCCAGTTTGCTGAAGATTGCGTTTGCATCATTTGGTTCATAAATTTTCAAATCAAGGTCAGCCAAATATGGATGAAGCTCACCCGTGTCGATTCTGCCGTTAGTCGATTCATCAATCCATTCTACTCTGCGGTCCCACGTTAGTGTGGCTGTGAGGCGGTAGTGCCTTGGGGCCTGGATTGTATATGTGTGCTCCTGTAAGGGGCCAATGGTGCCGAAAGCCCAGCCTTTTTCCTCTGTGATATTGACATCAGTGAAAACCTGGTTCGAATCGAGTAATTCGTATGCTCTTAATGCATCGATTCTTCCGTAACCTCTGTCTTCATTCCAGAGGTTGTTAGGGTCAGCAGGATTAGTCGAGCTGCCTGATTTATCATCAATATTCGGGAATGTTGAATTTACAGTTACCGCTCTTATGACTTCATTTTGGTTGTCATTTGGGTCAGGTGTGTCATCAGCTAAACCTAATAAAAGGGCTGCCACACCTGCGGTGTGCGGCACTGAAAGACTTGTATGGCCGCCGGTTGATGTCCATGTGTTCCAACTGGTATCACTGCCGGCGCCTGGCATTGTCTGGTCCTGAGAGGGTGCGACAATATCGGGTTTCCTTCTGCCATCAGAAGTCGGGCCTAAACGGCTTAAGCTACCTACCCGACCATATTCATCATCCCCGGTGACTCTGAGGCCGCCGGTTGTTACGCCATTGTAGGCATCTCCAAATATAGCTACCTGAGTATCTCCTGGGATATCTGGATTTATATTACCGGCGGCGTTGGCAAAGATAACGTTATACTGATAGGCGTAGTAATCGTATAGCAACGTGCAAATGCTTTGGCCGTCGGGGGTAAGACCTATGGAGAATCCTGTAGCGATGACTCTGCAGTCTTGTCCGGTTATTAATTCATCCAGGGCATTCTCAAGCCAGTGAAGGGAAATATTATCAGAGCTGTTTGCTACCCGCGCACAATGGATATCGGCTCCTGGAGCGACGCCTGTATCATCCGGGTGCGAGATTCCACCGCGACTTGCTACAATTCCTGCCATCCATGTATCATGGTTAGTAGGTGCAATACCACTACCTGAGAAGTCATAGTTGAAGGTGTGTGTCGAACCTATGGGGTTGCCATTTGCATCTTTATCGTAAAACGCCTCATGAGTCGCGAGAGCATTCCGTGCAGTAATCAAGCCGACGTTGACGTCTTCGCCGGTTTCGCCAAGCTCGTGAACCGCCTGAGCATTTGAACCACCTTGTGCCGTAGATTCAGCCAGGGCATATGCCTTTTGTATAGTTAAATCGTGGCACAGAATAGCTATACAAACAACCCCCATTGTCAAAGCGTATCTGTATTTTGACACATCACCCTCATGGAGAAATTGTTAAAAAACTATTATAGCAAAACTTCAGTTGTTTTTCAAGGTAAATTTGCCCTTACGGACGTGGCATTTTGGATTACAGGCTTCGCCTGCCCACCTTTGGAGAGTGGTTCCATAGATTTTATCGGTAGAAGTGGTTTTTTAGTTAAAGCGGAGATACGGCGACTATAAGTAGTCGTTCCTGAGAAGAGAGATTCTCCGCTCCGTTCAGAATGACGCATTCACCGTCTTTTCTGCAGAGCACTCTAAATTCTAAATTCACATGCTTGCCCGATTAGCCCATTTGCGCTATTTTTAACTAATTTCACCCTCACCAACTCGCCTTTTTGTGGATTTTCACCTGTTTTTTCAGCATAGACCATAAAATACCTTTCGCTTCTGCCTTTATACTGGCCGTTGCTGTTTTCCACCAAAATTTCAACTGTTTCGCTAACAAATTGCTGCCGAAATTTATAGCCCAGTTCGGCTTCCAAATCCCGCAACCTTTGTGACCGCTCCTTTATAACTCTATTATTTACAATATCTTGCAAGCCTGCTGCGGCTGTGCCCGCCCGTTTCGAAAAACTGAAAACATGCATTTTTGCAAAGCCTGCCTCCTTCGCCAGCTCGACAGTTGCTTCGAAGTCAGCATCCGTTTCGCCCGGAAAACCAACGATGACATCAGCGGTTATGGCAGGCCTATCGAGCCGACTTTTGATTAACTCAATCTTCTTTTTAAATTCGTCGGCACTGTATTGCCTGCGCATCTTTTTCAGGATTACGTTTGAGCCGGATTGCAGCGATAAGTGCAGATGCGGCATAATATTACGGTGTTTACAGAAAATATCGAGTAATTGCGGCGTTACATCCGCCGGCTCGAGTGAGCTTAGGCGGATTCTTGCAAGATTCGGTATTTCTCCCATTTTATCGAGCAAATCTGCTAATTTGTCGTTTTGCTGGTTAGCCCAGTTTTTTCGCCTGACGCTTTTTTGGCCGTAAGCACCGAGAAATATGCCTGTTACGACGATTTCCTTATGGCCTGCTTCAACAAGCCCTTGCGCCTCTTGGAGGACCGCCTCTGCTGGCTTGCTGTGAACAAAGGGGCGGGCTTTAGGTATGATACAATAGCTGCAATATCCGTCGCAGCCGTCTTGAATCTTTAGAAATGCCCTCGTATGGCCTTTAAATGATGTTAATCGGGTAAGTTTCGGCAATTCAGCTAATTTGTTTTTAAGCTTGATTTTTGAGCCGTTTTTTGCTTTAATTAAGGTGTTTTGGTTTGATTGAGGGCTTTGGGAACTCGGGGCAGTGGCTTTACCATTGACTATTTGGCTTAAAGTCGCGGCTATGGTTTCTCGATGGCTAATCAGATGGATGTTTTTACTAAGGTTGTTTAGTTCGCCTATTTGTGCCGTTGGTAAACAGCCGCAAACGACTATAACAGCCTCAGGACTTAGTTTTTGGGCTTTTCGGATGCATTGTCGGCTTTTTGCAGAGGCGGATAGAGTTACACAGCAGGTATTGATAACAACCAGGTCGGGCTTTTCTTTAGACGTTTCAACGTGGTTAAGTCCGAGCTGTTCGAGCAGCTCCCGAATCTGCTGGCTTTCATATTGATTGACTTTGCAACCAACAGTATTTATGGCAAAAGTTTTCATAATATGGTATAATATATAATTGTTGAGGCGAGCTTACAACATTGTTCAAATCATGTTTGGACTATAATTGCGAGGGTTGGTTATGGCGTTAGAATACGGTTCAGTTTGGGCGATAGATATAGGCAATAATTCCCTAAAGGCTCTGCGATTGAGGAATGCAGGAGACATTGTTGAAGTAATCGGCTTTGACAATATCCAGCACGGCAAAATTCTTGCCGGAAGCGGTGTAAAACCTGCAGAAAGGGACGAGCTGGTTGCATTAAGTTTGCGCCAGTTTATAAAGCAAAACGATTTGGGCAAAG
>CAYYFT010000152.1:0-4247 GCA_964471015.1 uncultured Pirellulales bacterium
AGGGAAAAAACAGATATACAGCTCCGCACTAAAAGCGGCACAGAAGGAAACCAAAATTCAGTTGACTGAACAAATCAAACATCTACGAAATAAATTGAATAATTTTGTTATTGATTTCGAAGATTCGGCTAATTTAACGTTCGATATAAGTCGAATTGCTAACGAGAAAGAGGTCGCTTCGTTTAGCATCAAACCTAAAAGTGACAGTGGCAGAAGCACAGCAACGCCTGAGTACAAATACATATTCGAGAGCAACGTTGATATCAGCTTCCTCACGGCGGAGTTTAATCAATTTGCCGCCTTACTGAATGCCCTGGAGAGGCATCGGCCGGTCATCTTTGTAGATAGGTTCGCAATAACTCGCTCAGGGAAGAGTGGTTCAGACCATCAAGTGAATATGAGTTTGGCGGTTTTTGTCAGAAAGAAGCAGGACAGTTAAAACCCAGCTCTCCGGAAGAGCGGGGCTGTGCGAGTTTATAGGGTAAAAATGAGAACAATAGCAGTTGCAAATCAGAAAGGTGGTTGTGGCAAAACAACTACTGCGGTGAACCTTGCTGCCGCCTTCGCCGGAAAAGGCAGGAGGACGCTGATAATTGACCTCGACCCGCAGGGCCACGCCACGCTGGGACTTGGCCATAACCCGGAAACCCTTGACAAAACCATTTATCACGCCCTTACCAACGTGCAAACTCCAATCTCCAGAGTCATAATGGGCACGAGTGTCGATGGGCTTAATCTGGCACCAAGCAATATCCTGCTTTCGGGTGCCGAGTTTGAATTGGCCGACGTACTCGAAAAAGAATTAATCCTGAGTGAACAGCTCGGAATAATAAGCAACGAATATGATATGTGTGTTATTGACTGCCCGCCGTCGGTTGGCCCGTTGACTCTCAACGCACTTGTCGCCAGCAATGATGTCATCGTGCCTGTTCAGGTCAACTATTATGCAATGGAAGGCCTGAAGCAGTTGCTCGAGACTGTGAACATTATCAGAGTGTATTTCCACCCTTGCAGTGTAAAGATTCTGGGCTTGTTGCTGACTTTTGTTGAAGATAGAATCATTTTGAGCAGGCAGATTCAACGGCAAATGCGGGAGTTTTTCGGCGATTTGGTATTTGATACGGTTATTCACAGAACCGTGAGGTTGGCTGAAGCCCCAAGTTCCGGCGAGTCCGTTTTGACTTACGCTCCCACAAACAGGGGCGCCGCTGAATACAAGGCTTTGGCTGAGGAGATAATCAATGGTAGGGCTTTGGCCGAGGGGATAATCAACGGCAGGGCTTTGGCTGAGGAGATAGGTAATGTCAGAACATAAGGCAGGACTACACAAGGAAGTCTCAGTGATTTTTAATGGCGTCTCGCTTCCAAAAGACGACGGCGACCCCGCCCCTCCGATGGGCGGGGCGCCTGCGCCGGAGCATCAAGATTATATTGCTCCGGAACCACCCGTTCAAAAACCACCTGCTCCGAGCCATATGACCGCCACAAAGCCAAAATCTCAGCAGCCGCCTGTGCAGTCACCACCGGAAGCAGCTCCGGCTAAACAATCTAAAGTTGATTCTGCCATAAAACGGACCTTGGAGCAGATTAAAAACAAGCTCTTTGCGCCAAAACCAGGAGTCAGTGCCACAAGGCAAAAGATGATGGTGATATTGGCTCCGGCTCTCTTTGTTGTTTTGATTTCTATGTTTATTCGAACCTTCAGTGCACCTTCGCGAAAGATAATCAGTACAGGGACATTCGGGCCGGCAAGGGCTGCTGCTGCCGGTTCTGACAGTCAGGCTGATTGGCGGATTCCGGAGCTTTATCCGACAATGCTTCGTGACCCTATGCAATTCGGCTCAGTCGCGACCCAGACCACCGAGACCGGCGGACTAATCGTAAAAGGAATTGTCTATAGCAAGGATAAGCCCTCCGCAGTTATTGGCAACCAGATAGTACACGAGGGTGATAAGGTGTTGGATACAGTCATCATAAAAATAAATGAAAATAGCGTCGAATTCGAAGCAAACAACAAAAGATGGACGCAAAAAGTTCAACGTTAATTGGTAATTGGTAAATGGTGATTGGTGATTACCAGTTACCATATTTGGGAAAGGAACTATTATGAGAAGCCCTATGATGAAATCCGGGGGATTGAAGCTTTTGACGATTCTTACATTCGTTATGGTGGCTTGCGCTGTTGCTGTCGCTGAGAACGGTAATGATGATGCCAAGCAGAAAGAGGTCTTAACAACCCTTGAGCAGCGGATGCTAAAAAAGATAAGTATCGATTTCAGGAACACACCTATCGAAGATGTGATAAGAGTAATGGCTGAGCAGGCGGACGTGGACATCGTCAAAAGTCCCAGCGTTACCGGTAATGTTACCGCTAAGCTTACAAATGTGCCGCTGAAAGAGGCGCTGGATAATATTCTTACTACACACGGCTACGCCTATGTTGCAAGTGAGAATATGATAAGAGTGGCACCGATTGACGAAATTAGTGAAAAGGCGGAAAGACTTAACCACAAAATTTATCGAATTACTTATGCAGACGTTTCAGAAGTTGAAAAGGCCCTGCAGAAATTTATTTCAAAGCGCGGCTCAATATCTTCCAATACGGGCACCAGCAATATAATCGTTACCGACACCGAGACCAAAATCAAGGCCATAGATACCTTCATCGACGAAATTGACCGCATAACACCCCAGATACTGGTCGAGGCAAGAATCTACGACGTAACCTCCACGGAGGGCTTCGATATCGGCGCAGAGTGGGATGCCGGCCGAAACAACCCGATAACTTCTAGTACTAATACACAAACCACTACCGAAGCGACCGGGGCCGCCACCACCGTCACTGACACCACTACTAAAACAACGAACACGGCCTGGCAGGATATTGCCGCCGGATCTGGAACAAGCGCCTACGACTATAGAAAAAGTAAGCCCTTTGTAGGCGGCTCGTTTGATGAGGATACGGCTGGTACCATACGCCTTGGTCTTCTCGATACGGTTAATGTAGATATAGCGCTGAACATCCTGCGCACCGAGGTTGGCGCCAAGCTTCTTGCGAACCCTCGTATTCTGGTGCTTGATAACGAAACTGCCGAGTTCGAAATCATAAGCGAAATTCCCTACACGGAGCAGAGCACCACATCCGAAGGCGGTGCGATGACGTCAATCAAATTTAAAGAAGTCGGCGTTAAGCTTAACGTCACCCCGCATGTTACAAGAGACAGTATGGTAAGATTGCACATCGTCCCTGAATTTGGCGTTGTTTCAGCAGCAGGAGCTACACTTGAAGATGGCGGGCGAACTGTGCCTACTGTTGATACCCGTAAAGTTGACACGAAAGCATTGGTAGAAGACGGTCAGACTGTCGTGATTGGCGGGCTTCGCAAAAGGGAAGTTTCACAGGATATTACCAAAGTGCCGTTCCTCGGCGATATACCACTTCTGGGAGGGTTATTTATGAATGTGGAAGAAGAGGTTGAAACCAATGAGCTGATTATCTTCATAACACCAAAGATTATTATCAAGCCGGTTCTTTCACAAAATGAGCTCAACGGCCTTGAAGCAACCGAATTTCCCGGCCCAGAGATTACTTATACCGGAGACGAGAAAGCCGAGAGAAAGGCCAACAAAAAGTAACCACTGTTGAGCTCTCGATGGTGGCCTTTATCGACTTTGCACTGAGGCCGAACCTGACCACTCGCCGCATTAGTCTTTCTTTACATAAAGCGTCTGGCTAGGGAAGGCAAACTCGATTTGTTCAGCTTCAAACCGCTTCATAATCTCTAAGTTGACCCGCTGGTTGACCTCGTGATATAGCCAGTAATCGGCGGGCTTGACCCAATAGCTCATATAGATGTTCAGCGACCAATCGTTAAACTTATTAAAGTACACCCTCGGCGGTCTCTCAGGGTCGGTATTGACTTCCGGCACATTAGCAAGGACCTCTTTTATAATCTCAACCGCCCTTTTGGCTTTGGTATGGCCTGAACCGTAAGTTATTGTGATATTGGATGTTCTGCGAATAAAGGGCCGCTTGCCTACATTTTCCACAATTGAATTTGCAATTACGCTGTTTGGTATAGTTACAAGATGACCCTGCAGGGTGCGCACCCGCGTGCTTCTAAAACCTACATTTTCCACAGGACCAAAATGCTCGCCGATTTTTACAAGCTCATCTATCTGAAAAGGCCTGTCTGCAAAGATTGTTATCGAACCGAAGAAATTAGCTATCGTATCCTTGGCTGCAA
>CAYYFT010000153.1:0-4220 GCA_964471015.1 uncultured Pirellulales bacterium
AACTTGATACCACAATTTGCTATTCCGTTAAAGCCTGCGGTAATATAAATATCCTAAAAATTTTGGCCGAGGCCGGTAGCGGATTTGACATTGTCAGCGGCGGAGAGTTGTATCGTGTTCTACAGGCGGAAGGTGAGCCGTCAAAAATCGTTTATGCCGGTGTCGGCAAAACCGACAGGGAAATCATCGAAGCATTGAACGCTCGGATAGGCTACTTCAATATCGAATCAGAAGCTGAGCTGGAGAACCTGATTCGACTGGCAAAACAACAGGGAAAGCAACCCAAGGTCGCTGTGCGCATCAATCCGGATGTTGACCTGAAAACGCACAGATACACCACCACCGGCAAAAAGGAAACCAAATTCGGTGTCGACATCGAACGCGCACGAAAAGTTTTTGCTGATTACGGAAGGAGCGAGCCAGTGAAACTTTGCGCAATCCATATACACTTAGGCTCAGCCGGAAAAACCGTTGAACCCTACGTTGAAGCGATAGAAAAGATATTAGCCCTGATAGAACAGCTGCGCAGCGACGGGCTCACAATCGAAGCGGTAGATATAGGCGGCGGATATGGGGCTGACTATGTAACCGCTGAAGCACCTACGGCTGCTGATTACGCCGCCGCCATTGTGCCGTTGTTAAAGGGCAGAAACCTAAAGCTCATTATCGAACCAGGGGCAACTATTGCTGCTAATGCAGCGATTTTAGTAACGCAGGTCTTGTATCTGAAAAGCAGCGGCTCGAAAAAATTCGTTATAGTCGATGCAGGTATGAACGATTTGATTCGTCCGCCGTTGTATGGCGCATTTCACTTCATTTGGCCTGTGAAGACGAGCAAAGAATTTGTACCGCAGCGTCGCGGCAAGGACCTGCAATTAGACGGCACCGAAGTTGTTGACGTGGTTGGGCCAATTTGCGAAAGTGCAGACTTTTTCGCTAAAGACAGGGCTTTGCCGCCGGTAAAACGCGGAGATTTCATTTCCATCTTCACCGCCGGTGCTTATGGCTTTACGATGAGCAGTAACTACAATGCCCGCGGACGAGCCGCTGAAGTGCTTGTTGACGGCACAGAATTTAAGGTAATAAGAAGACGTGAAACCTACGAAGATTTAATATCACCAGAGAAATGAGACATTAGCATTTCATCTCGGCGTTCGCTCTGCGTTGCTCAAGCTAAAATCGGCCAACCACAAGCTCACAAGTTTCGCTCGACAAAGCCCGTATCGATTTCACTTTTGATAAAAAGGTTATGCGATAGGATATCCAGACAAGCGGGTATTGTGGTTTTGATTGGCTCAATAACAAATTCCCGTAAGGCCCTTTTCATCGTGGCAATGGCTTCAGTTCGCGTTCTTTGATGAACGATGAGTTTGCAAATCATCGAATCATAACTTGTCGAGACAGTCCAGCCCTCTGAAATGTGTGTATCGACTCTGACACCCGGACCGCCAGGCGGGATATATCTGGTGATTGTGCCCGGAGAAGAAACAAAATTATTTGCGGGGTCTTCGGCATTTATTCGGCACTCAATCGCCACACCAGTATGCTTGATACTTCTCTGGCTGAATTTGATTTTCTGGCCGTCGGCGATTTTCAGCTGCCACTTAATCAAATCATGGCCAGTAACCATTTCAGTAACGGGGTGCTCGACCTGAATTCGCGTGTTGGCCTCAATGAAGTAAAACTTTTTATCCCTGTCCAAAATAAACTCAACCGTCGCAGCATTTACATATTTGGCCTCCTTTATAATCCTCAAGGCAGCTTCGGCAAGATGCTCTCTATCGCGCTCATCGAGGATGGGACAAGGTGACTCCTCAATCATTTTCTGATGTCTTCGCTGAATGGTACAGTCCCTTTCGTAAAAGTGCAGTGCGTTTCCGTCCTTATCGGCTATCACCTGCACCTCCACATGCCGGGGCTCAACTATAGACTTTTCGAGATAGACACGAGCATCTGCGAAGGCAACTTCTGCTTCTGCTTGAGCCGCTCCGAATGCGGAGCGAAAGCTGATGTCATTATGGGCCATTCTCATACCTCGTCCGCCACCGCCGGCAGCAGCTTTTATCATTACAGGGTAGCCAATTTCATTTGCCAGCTTTAAGGCCTCAGACTCATCTTCGACAGTCCCGTCGGAGCCAGGCACTACCCTCACTTTCGCCTTGCGTGCCACCTGGCGTGCCTGAGCCTTGTCGCCGAGCAGCCGCATTGCCTCCACAGGAGGGCCTATAAATACTATACCGCAGTCCCGGCAAATCTGGGCGAAGTTGATATTCTCGGCCAGAAAACCATAACCCGGATGAATTGCCTCGACGTCCGCAATCTCAGCGGCACTTATGATACGCGGGATATTAAGATAACTTTCAGCTGAATCAGCCGGGCCTATACAAATCGCCTCATCGGCAAGCTGCAAGTACGGAGCATCTTTATCGGCCTCAGAATAAACCGCCACCGCCTCAATGCCAAGCTCGTGACAGGCACGGATAATACGCAGCGCTATCTCACCACGGTTTGCTATAAGGATTCTTGAAAACATCTTTTCGATTCTCGATTCTTGATACTCGATACTCGAATTTCTACTGTCAATGAGCATCGAATCGCAAATCAGTCTGGTCTGATTCTGAAAAGCACTTGACCATATTCAACAGCCTGGCCGTTGGTCACCAATATATCAGCAATTGTTCCGCTGATTTCGGTCTTTATTTCATTCATTACTTTCATTGCCTCGACTATACAAACAACCGCCTGCGCATCAACATGCGAACCGACTTCAACATAAGTCTCCGAGTCGGGGCTTGGAGTCGCATAGAAAGTCCCGACAAGAGGCGACTTTACCTCCACCAAACCCTCCTGAGTGTGCGTGTCGGAAGGAGGAACTCCAGCCGCTGACGCTTGCGTTTCATTAGGGCGGGCAGGCACAGCTGAGATGCCCGGCTCAATCACCGGCGCAGCGGTTACGGCCCCGCCTAAAGCCGGTTGAGGCTGGGAGCGCTTCAGAAAGATTTTGTCATCGCCATGTTTTATTTCCACCTCGACCAGCCCGTTATCTTTCATTATTTCAATGAGTTCTTTTATTTGCTGCAAATCGCTATCTTTTTGCGCCATTGCCGTATCCTTCCCTAATAAAAGCCGTCGATTAAGCTGAATAAGTATAGCTACAAAAGGCACTTTTGCAAACAATTTCTACTGGGTTGTGAACTGAGGGCCTATCCGGCGAAGCAGCAAATTGAGAAACCTTACACAAGCCGATAAAATCTCAATTTATGGTGGTTTCGTGATGTTTTTAAGAATAACAGCCCCGAAATAAATTAGGATAAGATGCAGCCGTGAGCTTTTCGTAACAGGTCAGGGGGCAGGTGCTTAAGCTTTTATACTTTTTTGCAGCTGGGAACGATATTTTAGCTTTGCCGTGGCGCTTTGGGCCGAGTTAAAGTATTTCAAGAGCAACAGCTGTAATATCATCAGCCTCGGACGGGACAATTACCTGATTTTGCACAAGCATATTGAGCTTGTCCATCATCTCAACGATGGGCAAATCCTTTATTTCACAAAATTTTTCGCTGAAATTAAAGCCGATTGGGTCGCCGAGACTGCCGATAAACGGCTCTGCTCCATCGGAGTACAGAAGCAGTTTATCACCGGGTTGAAGCTGTATGGTCTGCTGGATATATTCGGATTGTCTGAAAATTCCGAGGAGGGAGCCTCGTATTTCTAATTGTTGTAGTTGCTCGTTGGGCCTGATAAGAACCGGATAGGGATGTCCGGCCCGGGCGTAGGTTAGCTGCAGCGTCTTTATATTCAGCAGGGCATAGCAACAGGTTGCAAATTGATAACCCGAGAGCTTCTGTGTAGCCAGCCGCCTATTGAGATTTTTCATAACTTCCGCGGGCGAGAATATATGGTAATTGTTCTCAATATTCTCTCGCATAACCAGTGCCTGTTTTAGAAAAATCGTCAGCAGTGCAGCGGGTATGCCGTGACCAACCACATCAGCTACATAAAAACCTATGTGTTGCTCGTCGACGCGGACGATGTCGTAGATGTCACCCGAGACCCACTCGGCCGGCAGAAAGGTCGTGGCCCATCGCACTCGGTCAGTATTGGGCAGCTGAGTAGGCAAGAAATCCTGCTGAACAAGACCAGCCAGACGAAGCTGCTCAGATAGGTTGTCAACCAAGGCACCGGTCATACCAAGCTGCTCTGCCAGTTTATTTTTGTAAATT
>CAYYFT010000154.1:0-4211 GCA_964471015.1 uncultured Pirellulales bacterium
CGGGATTTGCCTTGTTGAAGATGTGCAGGTCGAATTTTATCATTTCCTCGCGGTTTAGCTCAATGCCGGTAATATCAACGAGTTTATTGCTTTTTCCCAGCGGAGTTGCAGAAAGCTCAACGATAATAGAAGGGTTAAAACCCTGTAGTGTTTCCTGTGCGATTTTGCTATATGCCTTGTGGCCCTCGTCGAGAATGATTACAGGATTGAGCAGACGCAGTGTGTTGCCGAGGGAGGATTTGACCTGCTTTCCCCAAAAGGCGGATTGTTTTTCAAAAGTATCAAGGTTTGGAATTTTTTCGAGCAGCCGAGCGTTTGCTTCGATGTCGTCTTCAGGAGGAAAGAACTCAGCAAAACCGCCACTATCTTTGAACATACGCAGGACTTCTTTTGTTTTGCGGTTGGCGGAGGGAAGCATAAGCATAAGGACGACGAGATTTTCATGAATGTCCAATGGCGAGAACAAATCGGTCTTTTCGCTGATAAGCGTTTTGCCGCCGCTTGCAATATCAAGGTGCTGGCGATATGGATGGTCGCGGTTGCGCAAACTTCTAATTGTCTGGTTGTATATCTGGGTGGTGGGGACAATCCAGAGGACAAGGCCGGTGCGACTTTTGCGGTAAACAGTGTTTATTAAATCGATGGCCTTGACCGCCAAAAAAGTTTTTCCTCCGCCTGTGGGAATTTTAAGACAAAAGCAAGGCAATGGACGTCCGAGCCCATCGCGGCGGGATGTATACTGCTGATACAGACCCTCCATTTTGCCCCATGCCTTGGAGGGAAAGTCAATCGCGGCATCAGCGCCGATATCCTTTATGACCTTTTCGTTCTTTAGTTTCCATTCAAACAGAAGATCAAGGTATTGCTTGACGCGATTAAGCGTTTTTATTTGATATTCTTTTGGTTCCATTTGTAATGACCCCCAGGATAAACCTGGAGGCTTTCGGCTTTTTATTTTACCAATTGGTATATTTCAAAGGGCAATTGGGCAAAGTCGATTCGCAGCGAGTCAAGATGGTCCTGGTCGAGATATTTTGTCGGCGCAAAGACAAGCCGGCGTTTATTTTTGTATGGGCCAAGTGCATTAGCCTTATTAAGTGTTAAGGCGGTGGCTTTTAAGTAATCGATGTCAGGTTTATAGAATAGGTAAACGAGATATTCCCTGCTTTCGCCGATGAAGTTTTGTTTTTCATTGATAGCCTTTTCGTCAAATTCTTCGCCCGTAGCGGTATAAAAAACATATCGAGCAAGGTCTTTATAGTTGGGCAAATCATCGCCGGACAAGATGCTTTCCATCTCGATAGGCGGACCGAGGTCGAAATAACTGAACGCACCACCCAGACCTTTTTTAAGATTTTCATCTTTTGCGCCTTTGACGCCTTTTATCACCCGCCGAACACGTTCAGCAGTGATTTTATCTGCATAATCTTCGCACTCGACCAGAATAAACCGTCGATTGCCACCATCCTCCTTGTTCAATGCCATAACAGCGTGTGCGGTTGTTCCCGAACCGGCAAACGAATCAAGAACGATAGAGTTCATATCAGAGGCAATCTGTAAAGCACGTTTTATAAGGCCAACAGGCTTTGGGTATTCAAGAGTCTTTTTCCCCAAAATAACCTTCAATAACTTTCCACCAAGTTCTGTATTGACATCACTATCTAACCACATAGATTTTGGCTTTGTTGTTCTCTGCTCTCCATTCCGGTCAATGTAATCTTTGATAAAAATGTCGAATCTGTCCTTGCCGGTTATTTTACGTCCATACACACGATTGATTTCTTCTGCTACTTTTTTAGAACTCCACATCCAACGCCCTTCTCTCCCGTCAGACTTTCGAGGGTAAACAGAAATGCTAT
Organism: uncultured Pirellulales bacterium; assembly: GCA_964471015.1. Lineage (GTDB taxonomy): Bacteria > Planctomycetota > Phycisphaerae > Sedimentisphaerales > Anaerobacaceae > CAYYFT01. The sequence continues at coordinate 1,860 of CAYYFT010000154.1, forward strand.
GTTGAGGAGTGGATTTCAAACTAACTTTCCCAGAAGATGGATCAACAAAAATTGGAAACCACATATCAGGACGGTCTTCTCTCAAAGATGCGGCACCACGCTGTCTAAGTCCTAACTCTCGCCATTTTTTACCATCGGGATCTTTTTGGTCAAAATCATCAATATCTTCCTTTGTAAGTGGGAGGCCGTTCAATTCCAAATACTCACTATTTTTGGCGTAAAGAATCAAATATTCATGAACTGTTGCAATATACTCATCAGATTGTCGACCACGTGGATTGGCTTTGACAGGCAGGCATGCAACAAGATTATTCTCGCCAAATATATCATCCATTAAGGATCTGAAACGATATTGCTCATTATCGTCGATCGAAATAAAAATGACACCATCTTCAGCGAGGAGTTCTCTAAGCAGTTTTACTCGCGGCATCATCATACAGAGCCATTTGTCGTGGCGGGTTAGGTCTTCTTTATCAACGACTTTGCCGAGCCATTCCTGCATCATAGGAGAACTGACATTGTCGTTATAAACCCATTTTTCGTTTCCGGTGTTGTAAGGTGGGTCGATGTAGATACATTTTATTTTGCCGGTGTAAGTGGGCAGGAGTGCTTTGAGGGCCTTGAGGTTATCACCGTGGATTATGAGGTTGTCGTGCAGGGAGACCTTGTTGGTTAAGGATTTATTTTTGCGCGGAATCAGTTGATGATACTTGACGGACAAGTGGTAGTTCTGGATAAATGGTTTTCCTTTGAAGTTCAGTATGGCCATAGGGCCTCCAAGTCCTTTTAATACTGAATTAGCAGCTTTGAGCGGATTATGCACATAGATTTGTGGTTTGTCAAGCGGTGTTTTTGGCTTCGGATTATGGGTTTACGATTTGCGTAGTGCACCTAAGGCACAAGCCCGCAGGGCGGGACATTCGGCTCAGGAGAGTTTCAGCTTGCGGAAGGCGACCAGACTCACTCGAAGGAGCAGCCAGCCGTGCTGGAATCGGCTGATTTTGATTTCGCCGTAGCTGCGCTCGCGATGACAATCTTAATTTACTGTTGTTTCCGGAGGGCAGGCCCTTCTTCGCCCCATACGACGGGGCTACGCAGGGCAGGCGGGGTAAAGTATTTCAATTTATTATTTTCTATTTGACGTGGGCTGTGGTTTTTTGGTATAATATGTATGTTGCGACTGGCGGTTTCGCCACATAATATAAGGCAGAATAAGCCGAATAAAGAAACATCGCAACAGGGGAGACGGGTGATGAAAGGCAATTCACAAAAAGCCCAAGTCTCCCTTTTTATGCGCATTTGGTTTTCTGCTGCAAATATAAGTCCGAAAATGCGAACAAATCAGTGCGCACACTTCCCTCAACAGGTGAGCTTTAATAAGTTCGACTACACTTGAAACTGATAACGGATTACTTATAGGGCTACCGGCTTTTAAACTTGCCTGCCCTTAAAGCCGGCCTCCTGTTAAGCCGAACTTAAAATCCGGGAACTATCGTAAACTTAACTTAAGCCTGAGTCTTATAAAATTAAAAACAAGGTCTTATGAACCATAAGCAACGATACAAAAGATTGCGTCTGCTTATCAGTAAACTCAACAAAGAACGCAAAAAGCAGGCGAAAAAAACAGATATACTCTGCAACGACCTTATTGCAGCGCAGAGAGACTTTATTAAAAGGTTAGATGCCATCAGTTTTGCGGCTAATTTCTACGAGACAATCGTGGGGACAACCGACCTGAGCAGCCTTATCCTTATCGCCAGCAAACTCATCAAAGATGCAACTGCCGATGCAAATGTCACCTTCTTCCTGCGTCAAGGCGAGAACTTCGAACTGCATATATTCGAAAGTGCCCAGCCAATACTACTGGAAAAACAGGGTCTGGAGAACTGTTTCACGCCCGAAGTGGTGGAGGCCATCTGCAAGTCAAACAAAATATGCGTCCTCGATGATATGTTTGCAATGGGCCTGCAGGGTAACCCAACCCGCCTAAATAAAATATCAGCCGCCACGATCCCCATTGGTCAAGACGGTCCGTCGCTAGGCTTTATACTGATTTACCGCTCAGCACAAAACAAATTAACCGCTGACGAGCTAAACAACATATCCGCAGCAACGCCGGGCCTGTCCCGAGCGATCGCCTCCTGCCAAGCCCTTTGTCATTTAGCTGATTAAGAATTTCGCCAGCATTAAAATACCAGCCTCAGACCCACGGAAAGACTAATCCCTACACAGAGAAGCGCAAATTTGCTGCCTTTTCGAGGCATCTCTGCAAATTTTTTGCTTATGAGCGGCAAAGTAACGTAGATTAGCTTTAATTTTCTTGCAATACCAGTTTTTTTTGCTAAATTTGAG
>CAYYFT010000155.1:0-4151 GCA_964471015.1 uncultured Pirellulales bacterium
TGATAAACATAGCTGACTATCAACGGCAAAACGCTGGTAGCTTCGGCGTAAACCATCTGCTCGTATCCACTGTCCACCTTGCCCCAGGAGCAGGCTTCTTTGAGAGTGGAGCTTGAGCAGGCGCCGTCCCTGACATCAGCGACCGTAACCTGTACAGCGTATTTGTGCATTTCCACAGGCTTTCCCAAAACTTCCGCACAAACAACTGTATCCTGGGCGAAATTTTTCGGCACTCCTCCGCCAATCATAAACAATCCCGAAACGGGTGATTTAATTTTTATTTCTGTCAACTCCCTGAAATCTTTTACAGAATCAATGGAAACGTGATTTCCCTCATTCTCAATCTGATGCTTGACCAGGCCGAAGCCGGCACTTGAATCTGAAAACGCAGGACAGAATATAGGCACATCATTTTCATACGCCACTTGCACTAAAGAATCAGGCTTTTCTGCGTTATCAAGCAGGTACCTGCCCATTTCTCTGATAAACTCTCTTGAAGAATATGGCCGCCTCTCCAGTGAGTCTGCTATTTCTTTAATCGTATTGTCACAAACCTGCAATTGCTCTTCATCAATGAAGGTGTCGTAAATTCGGTCGATATGTAGTTCTCTCAACTTCTTGTCATCGACAAAGGAGCTGCCTTTATAGTGGTTAAACCCCAACGCCTCGAAGAAATCCATATCGACTATCGTAGCTCCCGTAGCCACGACCACATCGACCATATTGTGTTTTACCATATCCGCATAAATTTGCATACAACCTGCCGCACTCGTACTGCCTGCAATACAGAGGATGATTGTGCACTCCTCATCTTTTATCATCATATCGAAAATCTCCGCCGCCCTTGCTGTCTCTCTTGCGGTGAAAGACATATTTTTCATACCTTCAATTATTTCAGTCGAGTCGAAGGATTTTATGTCGATATGCTTCACAGGGTCTTTGAGAAAATCTTCCCTTTTCACTTCAACCTCCGAACTTATAACTCAATAATTTGTAGATAAGCTTTGCAGCTAAAAAATCTGGAGCCTTATTTCTGCTGTCCGGACACAGCTCAACAACGTCAAAACCAACAATATTTTTCTTCTCGGAAACTGCTTTCAATAAAGCCAGCACGTCATACCAAAGCAATCCTCCAGGCTCAGGTGTGCCGGTAGAAGGCATTATAGAAGGGTCAAAAACATCCAGGTCGATTGTTATGTACACATTATCAGAGAGCCCTGAAATAACTTTCTTAATCCAGTCTGTATTGTTGGGTTTTCCCTTGGGGAGGTCTCTGTTGTATATGTCCTTTGCAAAAAACACCCTGGACAAATCCATAGAGTCTTTTTCAGAATAGTCCATACTTCTGATACCCACTTGTACAACTGGGCAAAGCTCTTTAGCCCGGGCCATAACACAGGCATGGTTATATTTTGAACCGTTGTATTCTGCCCTCAAATCGGAATGAGCGTCCAGCTGTAAAATGGTAAGATTCTTGTATTGTCCCGCGTGAGCTTTAATCGAGCCGATACTGACCGAGTGTTCCCCGCCTGTAACCACCGTGAACTTGTTTCTTTCGAGATAATACCTTACCGTTTCCGCAACTATTTCGGTCATCTCCGCAGTGGAAATATCCCCGCCTATTTCCTCTTCGGTAAATATACCTTTCTTATAAACCTCTGAATCAGTCTCTATATCATAGAGCTCCATATTAGCCGAAGCCTCGATTATCGCGTTCGGCCCTTTGTCGGCGCCTTTACGCCACGTGCTTGTTCCATCGTATGCAACAGGAATGATAACTATCTTGGCATCATTCGGATTGGAGTATTCCTCAGGTAAACACCCAAAGTTAAATCCGTCTTTCATGATAAGCAACCCCAGCCGGTCAATCAAACAGAAACATTGCTATTGCTACTGTTGTTGTCCAGAGTCCTCCCTGGCCCTTGGCGGTCTGTGTAATATTGGTGGTTTTAACAAAAAGTCCGCTCGATCTATATGCCTGTTCTTTTTCCGACCACGCTTTGTCCGGGTCCAGTTCCAGCCCTAAAGTCGTCCCTAACATACCGGCTGCCAGGTCCTCAGCCATATCTGCTGCCTGCTGGCTGTTCATACCGTGCTCGTGAACCTCGCTTAGATATCCCCACTGCGTCTCATCTTTAGGCAGAGCAACTCCTATCGAAGAGGCTACTAATCGTCCGTGTTCATTCGTATCGGTCCTGGCCAGCACACAGTAGCATATTTGGCCGGGAACCAGTCTTAGCAGTCCGTGTTCTCGGCTGATAACTTTGCATTTTGGCGGCAGAATTGATGATACCTGAACTAAATTCTGCTGGGCTACCCCAGCTCCTCTTAACGCCGACTCAAAGGACTTCAGTTGGTATTTATGCTGGCCAACTCCTTTAGTCAAAAACATTTGGGTAGGGACAAGGCCATCCATCTCACACTCCTTTACTTTAATTTCACTTTATAGAGCTGAATTATTGGCGAATTAATATACCAAATTTTGTCTGCACCATGGGCAGTAATTCCAGAAGTTCGTATCAACAGGCCACCCACAACGTCCACATACTTCGGGAAAGGGACGAACATCCCAGGATCGCCGTACTTTGCGATGGCACCACGGACAATATCGCATAAATCTCATAAGTTTTCCACCACAGTATTTGCACTTACTATGATAACGCACTTTCGACGAGCCGGGGCTGCTTTTTAAATCAAATCCTGGCCCATAGCACCACGGACAGAATCACCATTCAGCCAAAAGCCCTTTATGACATCGCGGACAAATATGGCTGAATTGACTGCACGTGTCAAAGCGATTTTTATTACTTCCGCACCATGGACAAATCTGCATCCTTTCAGCTATTGGCTCATCGCAATCGACGCATCTGAATAGAACGGGAAAAACCCTGTTGTACCGCTTAACAAAAGCCTTACGGCGGACTTTACGCCAGTCACTTTCCTTTTGGGGGTGCTTTAGGGCAAGCATTTTTTGATGGCTTTTGGGTATAGCTTCAATCATAGCCGCCAACATCTTGCCCGCATTTGCAAAACGTTGTTTCGGGTCAACTGCTAAGCATTTTTTTATAAATCTTACGAAGGCCAAACTCGTTCTTTCGCGAAGACGCCGATGGCCGCGAAAAGGCCAGTCAAAGGGCCAGCGAAGCAGTGTGCCCGTAATGTATTCATAGAGAATTAGCCCAACGGCAAAACAGTCGCTCCGATAGGTGGGATAACCGTAAGCCTGTTCGGGAGCAACATATCCGGGGGTGCCGTAATCATCCACGGTTTTCCTGCGGCCTTTAAGTCTCAAAGATATCCCAAAATCTCCCAGTGCGGCTCTTTTGTCCGGGAACAAAAAGATATTATTTGGACTAACGTCACAATGAACTATTCGATGACGGTGCGCATAGGTCAAACCTTCGAGTATCTGCAAAACGATTGAAAGTGTTTTTCTAACAGACATAGGTTTGGAACAATCAGCTAAAGTCCTCACCGATAATTCTGTAGCAAGCACTGCGTGACCGGCAACAATATCGGCATTTTTAACAGGGAGTATATTGGGATGACGCAGCCGCGAAACTGCTCGGATTTCTCGCAGCAGTGCCTCGTTATCACGTTCGCCATTGATACCTGTCAGCGGTATCTTCAAGGCCACCCATATACCCTCAACGCTGTCTCTGGCCTCCCAGACCTCACATGCCCCGCCCGTACCGAGGCACTTTCTCAGGCGATATTTACCAAGATGGGCGCCGTTCTTCAGATGCAGGCTTATCTTGTCCGGATTCGCAACCTCACTTTTATTTACTAAGCCAGCCATATCTTTATTTCCTTCTGACTACTGGCTGCCGGTTTTCTTTTAGACCGAGCAACGATAATAACTTTTGGGTAAAAGTCAACTTTTTTCTGGCCCGTGGAAGAGCCAACCGGTGTATCGGCTATGGTTAAGCAGCCAAAGTCAAGCTTAAAATTTATTTGATTGGTTCAACCTTCCAACTTCCCGCAGGTCAAAAAAACAGCTCTATTATTTTACTTTTATTTTATTGCAGAGTTTACTTTTTATTTTATTAAATAAAAAGGTGCTGCACGGCCTCAGGTGGATTAATAACCTTCACGCCCACCAGTTCCGGGGGGTAACGGAACAGTCAGGCCGTGCAGCAAACGGATTGATG
>CAYYFT010000156.1:0-4148 GCA_964471015.1 uncultured Pirellulales bacterium
GTGGTTGATATCGTGGATGCTTCCAATATCGAGCGCAATTTGTATCTGGCAACCCAGCTAATTGAAATGGATGTGCCATTGGTTTTAGCATTCAATATGAGTGATATCGCTGAGCGAAGAGGCTTGCGTTTCGATATTGAGCAGCTATCCGGGCTTTTGGAAGCGACAATAGTTCCAACCGTGGGCAATAAAGGCAAAGGTAAAACAGAACTTCTTAACGCCATTATCGAAACAGCTAAGCAGGGCAAAGCAGAGCGCACTCATAAGGTAAATTACGGAGAAGAAATTGAAACGGAAGTGGCAAAAATAAAATCGCTCTTGGCAAGCGAAGAACCCCGGCTGGCGAAAAGATACGGTTCCAGATGGTTGGCAGTTAAACTGCTGGAGCAAGACAGTGACGTAACTGCAAAAGTTGATAGCCAGAAAGTGCTCGATACTGTTATGGACAGTGTCGGGCATCTTAAAAGCATTTTCGGCGATGAGCCGGAAATCATAATCGCTGACCGAAGATACGGCTTCATATCGGGTGCATGTGAGGAAACTATTAAGAGTTCGATAGAGTTGCGGCATACCAGCAGTGATATAGCAGATAAGGTGATTCTTAATCGTGTTTTGGGCCTGCCTATTTTTCTTTTGTTAATGTATTTGGTGTTCAAACTTACCTTCTGGGTTGGTGGCCCGCTTATGGGCTGGACTGAGGGCTTCTTCAGTTGGCTGGCGGGTATAGTAGCAGGTTTTTGGCCGGCAGGAGTTGAAAGTCCGCTCAAATCACTTTTGGTTGACGGTGTTATAGGTGGTGTCGGCGGGGTGCTTGTGTTCCTGCCGAATATCCTACTGCTATTTTTGGCCATTGCAGTTCTTGAGGATTCAGGCTATATGGCCCGAGCAGCGTTTATTATGGACCGCATAATGCACAAGATTGGCCTGCACGGTAAAAGCTTCATACCGATGTTGATTGGTTTTGGATGTTCGATCCCTGCCATCATGGCAACTCGCGTGTTGGAAAATCGCCGCAATCGCCTGACGACTATTATGGTGGTGCCGCTTATGAGTTGCGGTGCTCGACTTCCGATATACGCTCTGATTATACCGGCGTTCTTTGCGCCGCGATTGCACGGACTTGTGCTGTGGCTGATTTACATGATCGGGATTGCTTTGGCTATTATTTGCGCCAAGCTCCTGCGCCTGACGTTATTCAAAGGTGAGACGACGCCGTTCGTTATGGAACTGCCCCCTTATCGAGTTCCAACTATCAAAGGCACTTTTATCCATATGTGGGAGCGTGCCTGGCTATATTTGAAAAAAGCCGGCACCGTTATTTTGCTGATATCGATTATCCTTTGGGCAGCAACCAGTTATCCCAAACCGAGCGAAGCATCTTTAGCTGGCTTCGATGAAGAACAAGCGCAAGAATTTGAGTTGACTCATTCTATTGCAGGTCGGGTGGGCAAAGGATTGGAGCCAATCATAAAGCCACTTGGCTTTGATTGGAGAATCGGCACAGCACTCATTGGAGCGCTTGGGGCCAAGGAGGTATTTGTGGCACAAATGGGAATTATGTATTCATTAGGAGAAGTTGACGAAGAATCTAAGGCGTTAAGAGCCGAATTGCAGGCAAGATATTCACCTCTGGTTGGCTTTTGCATTATGCTTTTTACATTGATTAGTGCCCCGTGTATCGCAACATTGGCTATATGTAGGCGGGAAACAAATTCCTGGGCCTGGGCATTATTTCAGTTCTTCGGCCTGACGGCCCTGGCCTATATCGTAACTTTTATCGTCTATCAAATCGGCACTCTTTTTGCGGGGTAGGGTTATTGTCATTGCAAGCGACCTGTCCTCCGTAGCATTTGCGAAGGAGGAAGCGCGGCAATCTCGAAATCGGTTAGCCCCCAACTTTATGTTGGAGATTATTTGACTTGCTTGTGCTGCCTTCTGCTCGGATGCAATTAAAACTACTCCCGGCTTTGCCGGACTCCTCCGACGATATACGACATACGATATACGCAATACGAAACCATCACGGCCTCCGGGCAGCCTGTGCCATAGGTGCACTGCGCAATAAGTGTCTAATTAGCCCCCGCGCCGCCGGGCAATAATAATATCTTGATAGCTTAAGCGATTCGTTTTTGTACACCACCAGCCGTAATGGATTGGTTCCACTATATCTAATTTGTGCTTCTCGTAAAGCTTTCGAACTGTTTCCTCATCATAGGCAACGGCTTTTTCTGGTGTCACCTCACATACTGTTCTGTGTCCGTTTGCCCTGAACTTGAAATCCAAATCGCTTGCCCCGGCTTCAATAGCTCTTGAATATTCTTCATTTAACAAAAAAAATGTAACCAGACACTTCTTGTCTGGTTTTAATACTCTGTTGATTTCAGAAAGATAGTTGTCAACGCCCTCCGGCAACATATGGGTAAAGACGGATGTAAGAAATACAAAATCAAACGAACTGTCTCTGTATGGAAATTTGTACCGCGAAGGGATGTGTTTCCCCCTTGGGTTATATAGTTTATTATAAATGTCCACTAATTGAAAATGAAAGTCAGGGTATTTCGGTGTAATGTTTTTTCTGCACCAATCGATTGATTTGGCGACAATATCGAATCCCTCATAGCTGCCCTGTCCATTCAAATACTTTGTCAGTGGTACTGCTGTCCTGCCGATCCCGCATCCCGCATCCAGCACCCTGTCACTCTGTTTTAAACCGCCGAGTTCGATGAGATTTTGGAGCAATTTTTCTCCTGCTTTAAAGTTACCACCAATACTGAAAACCAGTCTTTTTGGCGGAGTTAGCTCTTCACGCCTGCCTGATAACCGGTCAGTTACGTCAGTGAGTGAATTTTGTAAATAGCGTTTCAAGTAAGAGGCAGTGTCTTTTGAAGAACGATAAATCTTTTGCACTTTTCCACTATTCATTTTTGTTTCTCTTGCTTGCCGTTGTATAAACGTAATATTTGCACATAACTTCCTTGGTATCTTAGCCGAAGCCTTTCGACCCGTCAAACCTCAATTAGCCCCCACGGTTTGTGCCCAAAGTAAGTCTAAGCGGAATTCAATCAAAATGGCGTAAGCCATGCCTAACGGCAGCGCCAGGGGCTAATGGCTAGGCCATGCCATAGGCAGACCAAAAATCCACTTGCTGTTGTGCGTCGCATGCCTTAGGTGCTGCCTCCAGTTCGGCCCTCTTTTTTATTTACTTCGTTCCTACGGGACTACGTAATACTAACGCTCCTCATTGCCTGCCCCGTGAGATGTGTCTTTCACTATCTAACTGGGGCGGCCTCCGGCAGCAACACGCCGCAAAACTCTGATTCTCAAACCCCCGATTCTTAAATCACTACATTAGTATATATGCATATACTAATATACTTTCTGACACCATCCCAATAAAACCTACAAACTTCAAAATTTGCTGTTGCATCCTCCAGTTCGGGCCCTTGTTCCTACTTACTTCGGGGCTTCGCCCCTGCGTAATACTAAGGTTCCTCATTGCGGCTTCTGGAAACAACAGCAAATCAATGTAGAGGCGTGTTAACTCAATCAAAAACGCGGCTACCTGCACACCAAAAACGGCTAATTTAATAATTTTTTTTACTCCCTTTGAAACAGCAACTTAACCCAAAAACCAATCCAAAGAGCTTCTGTTGTAATCTTCTGACAAAATCTTCTGACAGCTATAATTGTATACAGTATACTGTATTGCAGTATACTGCTTCTAAAAGCCCCCGCGGCACTTGAGCGGGGTACAAATCAATCATTTGCGCAGGCCGGAGCGGTGGCTTGCCCTGTGGGCGGCCTTCGGCAGCACTGTGCAATTGGGTGAAAAAAATAATCCACAAATCCACTATTGTAATTTTCTGGCAACTATAATTGTATGCAGTATACTGCAATGCAGCTTAGTGAGTGTCTTTTTCTCTCGTCCGTGCTGATATAAAAAACTTCTGTTGTATCTTCCGCCAGCTATAATCTTCTATTGTAACCTCCCTCCGCAATCTTCTATTGCAAGCTCCTTCTGCAATCTTCTGCCAACTATAATTGTATGCAGTATACTGCATTACAGTATACTGCTTGTCATACAGATAACAGTAATGACTATTTGATTGTCCCCTTCATTACAATTTTAATGCCTTCTTTTACACTAT
>CAYYFT010000157.1:0-4136 GCA_964471015.1 uncultured Pirellulales bacterium
ACCGCCATAATATCCGACTCACTCATAATCAGATACTCTTTGCCGTCTATTTTTACCTCCGTCCCGGCATAGCTTGTAAAAAGCACCGTATCACCTTTTTTCACCTGCATTTTTTGCAGCGTTCCGTCATCGAGCACTTTACCTTTGCCGACGCTCGCGACTTTACCTCTTTGTGGTTTTTCCTTGGCGCTGTCCGGCAGAACTATCCCGCCGGCTGTTTTGGCGTCTGCTTTGAGACGCTCTACAAGCACCTTATCTGCTAATGGCCGAATCTTCATTGTGACCTTACTCCTTTCAAAAAATCCCTGAATCTTGCCCAAATACACTTTAAATGGGGGCTACACTATACACTTATTCCGCGAAAATGCCACTATTATATTTCTTTATGAATAACCTGTTCAACTGCTCCCGCAGGATGCTCATATCGACCAGCTTGTCAATAACGCTGAAAACGTCCAGCCCCAGCACCTTACTGAGCACTGCTTCTCCCGGCCTGTTCGACAGCAGAATGCACGGCAGCAGCGGATAATCTATTCGAATAATCTTTACCGTCGCCGGCCCGCCCCGCTGGCTAACACATTAACCTCGTCTAATTTTGACAACCTTGAAACCATATCTTGTTTTTCTTGTGCCTTATGTTCCTGTGTACTTTCAATTACGCGCAAATATCGTGCCAAATGCCTTATTACAGGACCTCATTTGCGCAATTGTTTACTGCAAATACAGTTACACCCCAAAGACCCGCTTCACTCCCACATGCTAAATCACCTTGCTCTGCCAATTCGACAGAATCTGCGCCGTTTTGATTAGCCCTGCCGCTCGCAGCAGGGGGGTTCCTTACCGTTTAACCGTGGCTCGAATTAGGCGGGAATAAAGCCGGGATAATCTGTCCTTTTCACGTAATCTTTAGACCCATTATATGAGATTACCTCACCGGGAACACCTGCGACTACTGCGTTATCAGGAACATCCCTTGTAACGACGCAGTTTGCCCCTATAGCAACGTTATTACCGACTCTTACTTTGCCCACAATTTTAGCCCCAGGCCCAATATACACATTGTCCCCTATCGTAGGGTACCCTTTATTCTTTCCGCGGTTTGCCTTGCCGACAGTCACGCCATGCGCAATAGTGCAGTTCTTTCCGACAACTGCCCGATCGCTCACAACAATTCCACCGAAATGCCCTATAACGAACCCGCTGCCTATTTTGGTGCTGTAGGGGATAGAAATACCATATTTATAAGCATAACGTAGAAAAAAAATGTTTCTTGCTATGATAACAAATACACCGTGACTCCACATCTCGCTTTGTTCAAAAAATGCACATGTCCTCAGCCAGAAAGAATACCTAAAGCACGGATTTGTCCAAATAAGCTTCAAAAATGGCACAGCTCCAACCTTGCCTGTGTATCTGTATAAATCGGACCTTACAAGAAATCTATATTCATTAAAATGCATCGATAATTGGCCCCGTTTGTATTTTCTCTTCACGCCTAAAACGCACCTGTTTTTGGTTTGCACAAACAATTATACAAAATTACAGACAAACCCCAAGAATATTATGCCGTCCTTGCCGGACTCAACTAACTTACGACTAACAACTAACTCTCCCCTCCTCACTTTTGCCTCAAAATTCCGTGCAACCTGTGAAATCTATGGTTAAAATTGATTCTATGGAATCTCGTTTCCAACATTCAAAATTGTTAATTCTTTTCCTCGCTTCGTGGCCAAAGTTCCTCTTGGCAAGTGCTACTCCGGTTCTTGTCGGCTCCGCCCTCGGTTTCGCAACCGCCGGCAATCGCCGATTGTCCTGTCAGTATGACAGTGTTTAACGTTGAGGGTCGTTCTTTCTCGTTTAACGCATCATAACCCGAAGCCTGCGCCACGGACTATTGAAACATAAACCCCGTTGTGCTATAATCTCTCCCGCTGATGAAAATCAATTTTCCTGTTATGAACACTAAACACCAAAACCTGTTGTCCTTCTTTGTCATTTTCCTGCTTGCAAGCACCGCTTTTGCTTCGGATATTCACGTATGGCAAATGAAACAAGTCTCGCTCGAAGCTGAAAAGAGCTATGGAAACTATTATGCGGATGTAACGTGTTGGGTGGAACTAAAAGGCCCGAATTTCTCAAAACGGATTTTCGGTTTCTGGGATGGCGGCAATGTCTTTGTTGTCCGTATGGTGGCGACAGAGCCGGGAAAATGGCAATGGACAAGCGGCTCGAATCAACCCGATGATAAAGGTCTTAACGGCCATACCGGCCAATTTAATGCCGTTGACTGGACGGAAGAGGAAAAGTTGCAAAACCCTAACCGCCGTGGTTTCGTTCGTCCGTCACCTAACGGGCACGCATTACAATATGCCGACGGCACACCGTTCTTTATGGTCGGCGATACCTGGCTCGCAGGAACCACCTGGCGGCTGCCTTTCAGGGGCGTCGCCCCTGCAAAGAATTATGTGCCTTCGCCCGGCATTGGGTTTGAAGATGCCGTCACTTACCGCAAAACGCAGGGCTATAATTCCGTTAGTATGATTGCCTGTTTTCCAAACTGGGAATCGGATTGCCGCCCCGCTACTTATGCAGATTCCAATGGTATATATCTGAGGAATGCCTGGGAAAAATTCGACTACCTCGTTGATAAAGGCGGGATGACCGCAAAAAATATGCGAGACGAATACGGCAACAGGCCGTTTAAGATGTCAGCCGAACACAGTGGCGTGGCCGATTTTAATCATATCGATCCCGAGTATTTTCAAAGCCTCGACAAAAAAATGCAGTATCTTTCCGACCAGGGTTTTGTTCCTTTATTAGAGACTGTAAGAAGGGACAACTGCCCCGCGTGGAAGGCTTATTTCGACTTTAATGATTCTTTCGCACGATACGTTCAATACCTTATCTCAAGATACGGTGCGTATAATATAATCTTCAGCGGGATTCATCTCGACTGGATTCCAAAAGAATACAGCCTGAGCGCCGACGAATTCAACGTAGCTCTTACCTATCACTTAAAAAAATATGGCCCGCTGCCTTTCGGCCAGCCTCACACGACACTAATTAACAATTCCACATATACACAATTCGGCCACGACCAGAATTGTCCCTGGCTGACTATGCACAGTGTAGGCAATAAGCCGCGCGACCACAGTGTTTCCGCAGCTCTGGAAATCCTTTTCAATCTCGTTCCTCCGTATCCTGCCATAAATTTTGAGCCGTATTGTACCGGCTGGAACCACGAGATAAATATGCCGAATGGTGAACGTCCGCCCGCCGATTCGCCGCGCGATAACTATTTCTCACGCGCACAGATGTATGGCTCCGTCCTCTCAGGCGGACTCTCCGGTCATGTGCACGGCACCTCTGCCTATGATATTACCACAACCGGCGAGCCTGCTGGGATGCGTCCGCATTTCTGGGATGCGTTAAAATTCCAGTCCGGCCAATATATGCAGCATCTTGCGGTATTTGTATTATCCGAAGGCGATAAGTATCAGCAGTTACAGCCCAGCTCGCAAAATATACACCCAAGAAAGGCCCCGAACAGTCCCGAAAGAGGTCTGGACGGCTGGTCCTTTATGATGTGTACCCCGGAAAAAGACCTTGCTTTGCTTTACTTTGAGAATGATGCCGTTTTGCCCGCGTTAAGCAGCTTCAAACCTGACTCATCATATAGTTTCCAGTGGTTTAATCCCCGCAATGGCCGATGGAAAGAAAGTATTGTCGTTAAATCAGATGAAAAAGGAATACTGACACCGCCGCCATTCCCCGATGGACAAAACCCCTCTGTCACTGATTGGGCCGCCAAAATCCGCTTCTCTCCGTAAGCATTGCGAACCACGAGCGACGAGTCACGAATATATCCCGCATCATTCTAACAATCGCCCCCGCAATCTCAAACCACGACTCTGTCGTTCCTGCGAAACTTGTCCCCAAGGGAGCAGGAATCTACTTGATGTCATTTCGAGGCCGAAAGCCGCGGCACGGGTCTTCAAATTCATCCTCTAAAAAGACTTTCCGTTAAGCTGTGGTTTAGAGGTTAAAATGAGACGGGCTCCGTTTTAAAACGGAGCCCGTTGGTTTTTTCGGAATTTTGCTCTGAATTAACCGGGGATTACGTTGGTCGCACAAGG
>CAYYFT010000158.1:0-4070 GCA_964471015.1 uncultured Pirellulales bacterium
TGGTGGCACTGGCACAGGCGTTTATATAACTGGGTTGTTCATTGGGCGGATACGCGTTTCGGTATGCTGGCACTTATTCTGCTTGCAATTACCGAGCCGATTTGCGTGCCGATTCCTGCCGACGTTATGGTTGTGGGGCTTTGCTTTGGCAAACCAAAGCGGTCATTGAGATACGGCCTGACCTGTTCGTTTTTTTCCGTTCTTGGCGGGACGATAGCATTTTCTCTTGGTTTAGCCATCGGGTCTGAAAGGGTCGTTAGCTTCTTCGAACAAATCAGCCTGGGGCCGGTACATTTAGGTGATAGGGCACAACAGGCATTGGAGCTTTACCGCAGATTCGACTTTTGGGCAATCGCCATATCAGCTCTTACGCCGGTGCCTTATATGATTTTCAGTTGGGTTGGAGGAATGGCTGAAGTTTCTCTGCTGAAATTTGTTGGTATCAGCCTAGTATTCCGAACTATGAGATTTGGTGGTGAGTCATTACTCTTTTATTTCTTTGGTGAAAGAGCACGGAGACTAATAGAAAAATACTTCAATATTGCGACTGTGGTTGTTATTATATTGTTAATGGTTCTCGCTTACGCGATGAAACAGTTAGGACATCTTTTCGCGGGATAAGGATGAATGATACTCAAAAGCAAATTCTACTTAAAACGGCCTGCGATGCGGTTAAGGCGGTCATCGGCGGGGGGGTGTTGCCTAAGCCAAAATCTGATGACCCCGAATTAAATCTCCATTGCGGCTGCTTTGTAACGTTGAAAAATCAGGACAGGTTGCGAGGTTGCATCGGGCAATTCACCTCTGATAGGCCTTTGATTGAGTTGGTTGTTGAAATGGCAAAGGCCTCGGCGACCGGCGACCCTCGTTTTTTTGCCGACCAAATCACCGCCGACGAATTGGGGCAGCTTGATGTTGAAATCTCGGTGCTCTCGCCGCTGCAACGGACGGATGACCCGTTGAGTTTGCGTCCTGGAGTTGATGGTGTCTATATAAAAAGAGGCGGGGCTTCGGGATGCTTCCTGCCTCAGGTTGCGACCGAGACCGGCTGGAGCAAAGAGGAGTTTCTTTCATACTGCTGTGCTCACAAAGCGGGCCTGCCTGCCGATGCCTGGAAAGACCCTGAAACAGAAGTTTACCTATTCACCGCCGAGGTGTTCGGTTCGGAGTTCAAAGAAATCTAAGGCTCGTGCTACGTAGCGAATCGTTACTTCGCAGAGCAGCACAGGAAAGACTCAATTATGACAAGAAAACTGGTGTTGATTTGCATACTGGGTATTATTCCTTTCATTGGATGTCTTGAAAGTCAGTCTCAAGTTGGCAGCTCCAAAGCCCGGCGAATCGATACAACTGCCGGGATGATTGAGTATTTGTGTAAGCGAAATTTGCCGGCGCTGAAGTCCGTTGAGGTCTGGGAAAACGAATATGGGCCGGGGCTGAAACTTACTACCGCTCACTATGAGATATTTACCACGTTTTTGGAACCTTTGATGCTTTCACAGGTTCCCGGGTTTATGGAATCGGCGTATCGTAGCTATAACAACCAATTGCCTAAGCCGATTGAGACGGAAACTAAGTTCATTGTTTATCTTTTTGCCGAGCGGAAGCAGTGGGAAGATTTTACGAAGAGCTTTACCGGTCCGCAGGCGTCGCTGTACTGCAAAATAAAGGCCGGTGCGTATTACTTAAATGGTGCGTGTGTGGCATATAATATCGGCAGAGAGCGAACTTTTTCCACACTCGGCCACGAGGGCTGGCATCAATTCAACAGCAGGCACTTCATCTTCCGCCTGCCGAGCTGGATTGACGAGGGTGTCGCAATGCTCTTTGAGACCAGCAGGGAGAACCAAGGCTTGTTTTATTTTGAGGCTGGCCGGAATCTGAATCGATTAGGTACGTTGAAGATGACGTTGATGAAGAACAAGATGATACCGCTAAAACAATTGATAGCTATGAATCCCGGGGAAGCGATTGTTGCGAGTGATGATACTGTAATGGCTTTTTACAGCCAATCCTATGCGTTGGTGCGATTTTTACGGGAAGACGGCTACGGAAAACGGCTTGGCAATTATCGTCAGTTGCTCCAGGATGGATTAACGGGCAATTGGCCGCTTGAAGAACAAGGCAGAAGAATCGCAGCAGACAGAAACATTCCAATGACCGTCTGGTGGAACCGGGCCATCAGCAGAAAACTGTTCGAATATTACATAAGCGGTGATTTCGACCAAATCGAAGAAGAGTATCTGGCATTTTGCAGGAAGATAGTTTACCACGTGCGCTTCAGAAGATAGCGTAAGAAAAGGGGAAATGCGACGTCCGGTGTCCATCATTTTGGCTTCGGTTTCACCCCGGCGAAAACAGTTGTTAGTCGAAGCCGGCTATGAATTTGCGGTAGTTCCTCCAGAGATTGATGAGTCAGCTTTTATGCTTGAGGGTATAAGCGCCCGTGAATATGCTGAACGGCTGGCCCTGGCAAAAGCAAAAGACGTGGCCGGTAAGTTCCCGGGCTGTTTAGTTATCGGTGCGGACACCGTTGTGGATTTTCAGGGGGAAACAATCGGCAAAGCTGATGATGCAAAGGAGGCGGAGCGGATTACGAGGAAACTTTTTAGTGCACCTCATAAGGTGATAACCGGTGTTGCAATTGTCAGAATGGCTGATGGTATCGAGATTGTTGAAAGCGAGACCGCGACCGTTTATCCGAAAAAATTGACTGCTGAGCAGATTGCTGAGCACATTAAAAGCGAATCCTGGCGGGAGAAGGCGGGCGCTTATGCTATCAAGGAAAACGGCGATGAATTTATCGAGAAAATCGATGGCAGCTTGACGAACGTGATGGGTCTGCCAATGGAACTTCTGCAGCGACTGCTGAAAAGATTTGCCGATTGAAATTGTCGTAATTTGAGGGGAATATGGGTTTTTTGAGGGTCTTTTGGTGGGATTTTGGGGACCTATCCGCCGCAGGGCGGATAAGAATCAAGTACGCGTCCGCCAGAGGCGGATAAAATTGGTGCATTGGGTATAATGTCACCGTGTCGGTGATGGCGAAACAACCTAAGTATTCTGGATTCCGCATCAAGTGCGGAATGACGAAAGAGATTGCCGCGATTCCTCCTTCGCCAAGGCTTCCACCTTCGCTAAAGCTATGGTGGACGAGACGGAGGACAGGTCGCTCGCAACGACATTGTTTTCAAGAGATTCTTCACTTTGTTCAGAATGACAAAGTGCGCATTGCGTTGTCGTCCGTCTTCGCCAAGGCTGCGGCGGATAAATGCCGGTGACGGCTAAACGAGCACCGCCATAGTGATGGCGGGGCTAACCAAAACGGCCAGATTTTTTGAAAGTTTTGTTGGTGGAGCTGACGATATAAGATTATAATAGAGTCAGCCGGGAGAAATCGGCTAAATAAAAGAAATCACTGAGATTTCAGACGTTCTGAGGAAAATCGTCAGTTTGCTTGAATCGGGAACGTTTGGAAGGCTCGGTGCTCTTCGTTTTACGGGGAGCACCGCAGCTATTTTGTGCGATGAGCACAAAACAGCGGTGCCTTCGTAAAAGAAGCTATAGAAAGAGCATCGTTGTCTTTCATGTCCCGATAGGCTCTGACGAGCCTTCCTCAGGCGTGATTGCGGCGGTGCTCTTTAATTTTGCGCCCGCTGCGGAAAGGACAGCGGCAATGAAAGTTACACTTAAAAGAGGGGTATTCCGGTTAGTAATGGCATCAGTGGTAATTATAGTCAGCCTGCCGATTGCGAAGTCTGTTGAGTTTCATGTTCTGTGTATAGTATTTTGCATAGGGTGGCTGCTTTACTGGCTAATCGGTGGGTTTTTCGATATGGAGTAAACAAGGAAACTCGAAATCCGAATATCTAAATCCTAAACAATATCAAAATAGAAATTTCAAATGTTCAAAACCGAGCAAGGAGAATAACGGTCGGGAAAACAGAAGTGGATTCCTGCTCCCTTGGGGACAAGTTTCGCAGGAATGACAATTTTTAATAGATTCCTCGACTTTGCTCGGGATGACAAAAGAAGAGAGCATCAATCCGTTTGCTGCACGGCCTGACTGT
>CAYYFT010000159.1:0-4068 GCA_964471015.1 uncultured Pirellulales bacterium
TGATTTGCGATATCTGCCGCTCTGAGCTTTTGTTTGAGATTGAAGCGGCCGCAGTGAGTCGCAGCTAAGGTCAAACTATAAGTTTCTGTTTAATCGCCGCTGCAGGTCTTTCAGGCGGTTTGTTTCATCAAAGCCCAACAGGATAATCGGAAATGCGGTCTTGTTGTGAAACAGCGGCTCATCCATATCAACCCATTTTCTGCAATACTCACCGTCGGGTGTGCCGGGTATCGGCGAAAAATCCGCCAACGTTCCACGAATTCCCAGGCCATACACAAAATGCATTGATTCTTCAAGCTTCTGAATGTCGCCGTGCGGATGACCAAGGATTTGATATGCCGTGATATTCTGGGGGTAAGCACCCGCAGCAACCAGTTTTTTTACTGCCTGCACGAGTTCATCACAAAAGACTTTCGAGCTGGTGCGTTGCTGCCAGGCAAAAGATGCACTCTCAAAGCCCAGATAGAAGGTCTTAAAACCGGCTCTTATCATAAGTTCGGCTAACTCTTTTGTGATAAAACGCGCGTTAAGGGCGTTGGGCGTATGGAGATTCACTTTTATACGCCGTTTCAACACTTCTTCTAAAAACGGCATCAGGACTTTCTCAGCCTCGAACAGCAAAGCGTCGTCGTAGAAGGCGATATTCTCAGCTCCACACTCTACCAAAAGCTGCAATTCTGCCAGCGAGTGTTCCAGCGGCCGTGCGCCGAATTTACCATAAACCTTTGGCACCGAGCAGTAAGTGCAGTTAAAAGGACAGCCGTCAGAAAGCTTCAAAACACCAACCTTTAGCTTTTCGTAAACCTGCCACAATGCCGGCTGCTTCAAGTCTGGCTTGATGCTTAAATATTCCCAGAACGGTTGCAAATCGGTGCCCTGCACTAAAAAATCCGCCCCTAATCTTTGTGCGTGACTGCTGCAGAGTGTAGCGTAGTTACCGCCGAGTATGATTTTTGTTTTCGGCCAGGCCTTACGAACATCCTCTGTCACTTCCCGAATGCCTTTGTACCAATAGGTCATCATCGTTTGAATAAGTATGAAATCGCACGGCTGCTGTTTTATCAGGAAATGCTGAAACATATTGCGGGGCAGGCCAAATCGCCGAAAATACCTTGGGATTTGCATCAGGCAGGGGGGTTTTGTAATATGTTCGCAGTAGAATCGACCCCGCCCCCATTCGTCAGATTGCAACTTCTTCTGCCTGGCCATAAATGGATGCAGACGGTCAAGATAATCGAAGAGTTCAAAATCCACTTTACCGCGCAAATATCCTGCTATGCTCAACAGGCCATAGGGCTTTAGCCAAAAATCATAAGCGGCAAAATCGTAAATCGGCGGATTTAACAGAAGTATCTTCGGTTTTGACATCTTTTGTATCTTCGAATTTTTTACTGTAAATTATTCCAGCAATACAATGTCATTGTCGTTCAATTTTATCTGAATACAGAAATAAGAAAACTAAAAACCGTAAGTGGTAAGGTTAAATTTATGCCCGCAGTTTTATTTTGACGCAGCAGCCGATTGCAGTTATCGTATAGCCTGAGGGTGGTATGATTTTGTTGCGAGGTTTTAAAGTGGCTCAGCTAAAGAAGCAACTCGGCTTGCTTGATATATTTGCTGTAGCGGCTGGTGCGATGATAAGTTCGGGTTTGTTTGTTTTGCCTGCTATCGCTTTCGCAAAAGCGGGACCTGCGGTTATATTGTCATATTTCTTTGCATCGATTTTGATAATTCCCAGCGTCCTCAGCAGCGCCGAATTGGCCACCGCAATGCCGCGAGCCGGTGGAACATATCTCTATATCGAGCGAAGCTTAGGCTCGCTCTGCGGATTGTTCGGCGGATTGGCAGATTGGTTTTCACTGGCATTGAAAAGTGCCTTTGCCGTTGTCGGTATGGCGGCTTTCGTCAAGTTACTGATAGAAACGCTGTTTTCCGAGCAACTCAGCCCGTGGCATCTAAAGGTAATAGCTGTCTCCTGCTGTCTCGGTTTTACAGCCCTTAATATCGTAAGCGTAAAGCACACAAGCAGATTTCAGGTTTTCCTCGTAGGGATACTATTGGCGATACTTGCCTTCTTCGTGTTTTTCGGTGCCAGAGCTGTTGAAGCTGTCAGATACAATAGCTTTCTCGAAAAAGGCTGGCCCGCCGTACTTGCGACCGCGGGCTTGGTTTTTGTAAGTTTCGGCGGCATAAACAAAGTTGCGAACGTCGCAGAAGAAGTTAAAAACCCTGGCAGAAACCTACCATTGGGGATGCTGTTGGCATGGCTTGTTGTAACGATGTTTTACATCGGTGTAATCATAATTACAGTAGGTGTTGTGGATGGCAAAGAGCTAACTGGCAACCTGATGCCGATATCACTCGCAGCATCTAAATTTATGGGCTCAGCGGGATTTGCTGTTCTCAGCTTAGCTGCAATAGCTGCTTTTGTAACCACTGCAAATGCTGGCATACTTGCTGCTTCACGAACCCCTATGGCTATGAGCAGAGACCAATCGCTGCCACCACTTCTCTCGCGCGTCAACGAGCGGTTCAAAACACCTCATCTCAGCATACTGCTCACGGCGGCTTTTATGATTACAGCAATCATTTTCCTTGATATTGAAATGCTGGCAAAAACAGCTTCGACCTTACTGATAATACTTTACATCTTAGCCAATACCAGCGTGATTGCAATGCGCGAGAGCAAAATACAAAGTTATAGGCCGAAGTTCAAATCGCCACTGTATCCGTATATTCACATAGCCGCTATCATTGCTTACGCTGCCCTGATAATCGATATGGGCTTGGTTCCGCTGTTGATTTCCGCCGGCTTTGTTTGTTTAAGCATGGGCTGGTTTTGGCTCTATGTATCGAAGCGGGTAAGCCGCGCCTCGGCAGTGATGCACGTCGTCGAACGAGTCACCGACAGGGCACTCAAAACTGTAACCCTCGAAAACGAGCTTCGAGATATTCTGATGGAGCGCGATGATATAATCGAGGACAGGTTCGACAAACTCATAAGGGAATGTGAAATCCTGAATATAACAGGCAAAAAAACCGCAGAAGAAATCTTCCGCGAAATCTCAACCATCTTAGCCGAGAGATTGGGGACAAGCGAGTATGTGCTTTTCGAGAAATTCCTTCATCGTGAAGCCGAGGGAGGAACGGTGGTCCAGCCGGGCTTTGCCATACCCCACATAGTAATCGAAGGCGAAAAAAAGTTCGATATCTTACTCGTCCGGGCTGTTGACGGCATAGACTTTCCGCACGCCCCGGACCCTGTCAGGATAATGTTCGTTCTGGCAGGCAGCAAAGACGAACGCAATTATCATCTGCGTGCACTGATGGCAATAGCCCAGATTGCTCAGGAGAAGGACTTCGAGCAGCGATGGCTTGCCGCCAGAGACACCGCTGCGATACGAAACCTTATCCTCCTTTCGACGAGGATAAGAGATACCGTATAACTCTCTCCATATTTCGCAGGTATGGGACCTCGCGCCTTTCGGCAGCGGGGTATTGCATCGAAAGCAACTAAGATTCCTCTCCGGATTTTTGCGTCTCTTCTTTCGGCTGATGCTTCCATCTCCTATGGAGCCACCAGTATTGGCTTGGGTCTTCCCGCACAAATTTTTCAATTGCCTTGGTGTATTCTGCCGTAACCCATTCAAGCGGGTCGTCTAAGCCAATCCATTCTTCGGGGAAAATAATACGATTAACACCTATTTCAAAGTAAAAACGGTTACCATCTCTTCTGCTGTACCCTACTCCTATGGGTATATTATTGGTGATAGCAATTAATCCTATGCTTTTATAGGTGCTGGCTTTTCGGCCGAAGAAGTCAACGAAAATTCCTTTTTTGCCAGCGTCCTGGTCAGCAATAAAACATAAAGTTGCGCCGGCCGAAGCAGTCTTTCCCATCAGCTCAGCTGCGCCTTTTTTGTCGATTATTTTTTGCCCCGCCCGCCGGCGAACTTCATACAGGTATTTGCTAATGAGCTTGTTGTCTAACGGGCGGGCAATACTGTAAATATTAAAACCGAACAACCCCAGCAGATAACCCATAATTTCGAAGTTGCTGTAATGACC
>CAYYFT010000160.1:0-4042 GCA_964471015.1 uncultured Pirellulales bacterium
ATATGCTCTGGTTGATGGCGTTTGCCCTGATTGCCAGGGTAAACAAATTCATTTCGACCAGATAGCTCGAAGCGGGGTATATTCACAGAGCTTACGGCAAATGATACTTTCCTTCAAAAATGGCCGAGCAGAGTTAGACGCAACCCTGGACTTTTTGGCCAATTCTGCTTTGGCTGGCAGCGGTTTTTGTAATGATATAGAATTTTTCGTTCCCGTTCCGCTGCACTGGACGAGGCGATTGATTCGTGGCTATAACCAGTCTTTGGTCTTGGCTAAGAAGTTAAAGCACCCGACAGCGAAAATCAGCACGGACCTCGTTCGGATTCGGCGAACCAAATCCCAGCCGGCGATGGCAAGTCCCGCTGCACGGGTTAGGAACGTTGCCGGCGCTTTTGCGGTGCGCCACAGACATACATTCGAAGGCGCAAGAGTTTGCCTAATCGATGATATTAAAACAACCGGTGCAACATTGAATGAGTGTGCAAAAACACTAAAAGAGGCCGGCGTCTCGAAGGTCTTCGCATTAGTTTTAGCCGTCGCCGGACAAAATATCGGCTAAACGCATCGCCTACAGTTTTTCGTATTTTATGATGGCTCGGTACAGGCCGTCGATGCGTTTACCGTCAACGATTATTGGTGGGTACTTATCGTTTCTCGGCTGGAGGCGGACCCGATTGTCCGGCTCAAAGAAGACACGCTTGAAAGCCGTTTCGTGCGGCATTGAGAAACGGATGAAGCAATCATCGCCATTATGCACCTCGGCTGCGGGCGAGAAGACAACGATGTCACCCTCATTGAACTTTGGCTCCATTGAATCACCAACGACCCGGACGGCGAAGGCATTAGAGTCGTGCAAATCCGGACAGCGGACATAATCATCGGCCACACCCACGGGGTAATCCAAATCATTGAAATCGCTGGGGTAACCGGCAGCAACTTTGTTTATCACCGGCACCAATCGCCCTGCCGCCAGAGAAGCACTACCTTTTTCGGTGTCCAGATTGCTTTCGGCGAGAAGCGTATCAAGCTGAATTGGGTCGGTCTTTTTATGAATAAGGTTTTTGATAAACTGCCGCAATTTTTGGTTTTCAGCCTCAGCAGATTCGTATTCCTGACGAATATCAGGCGGCAAAGATTCCATATGAGCGATGTGCAGCAGCAGACCCGGCTCAAATTCGAGTGTCTTTTCAAGCTTTGTCAACAGTTCATCGCTTGGTGGATTATTCACCTTTCCGGTTTCGATGGTGGATAGATACGGCTTGGAAAACCCGATGCCGGCGCTGACCTCGTCCAGTGTCAGATGCAACCGCTCCCGCTTTCGTCTTATTATTTGGCCTAATGACATAATGCCAATTGTAGCAGCAATTTTACTAAATGCAAGCGAAAGTTAGATAAATATTTAACAAAATTTACTGTTTCAGCTACTAATCGAGCTTTATAAGCTCGTAATCGGTACTTCCCAAGCCGATGTGCTCGGCGTGCTCTATCTGGTAATATGGGTTAAGTTTGGTATACCCGGTCAGTTGTGGCAGTTTCCTCCCGCCTTTGGCTTCGACCAAGTCCAGGGCTGCTTTATCGACGGCAACCGGGTCGGCCGATGCAAGTATGCCGATGTCATCGACTATTTCAGGCATATCCGGTGTGTCGAAACAATCGCAGTCTTTAGTAATTGACATTAAAAAGCTGAAAAAGGCAGCTTTGTCTTGCTTTCCTTTTAATACACCAAGCGCATGTTCAGCTATACTTTTTTGAAGCACTTCGCCTTCCTCGTGCCAGTCGTATTCGACAGCGCCGAATCTGCACACTGCCAGGCACTCGGCACAGCCGATGCATTTGTCCTGGTCTATGTGTGCTTTGATGTCATCGAGAGTGATGGCATCGGCCGGACAGTGTTTGACACATTCGCCGCAGCGTTTGCAGTCATCGCCGATAACGAGCGACAGAGCTGCGTGCTGTTGCATCTTGCCCCTGCGGCTTGCACAGCCCATCCCCAGTGTTTTTATTGCTGCTGCAGCGCAGGTGCCGAGGTGGCCGGTAAAGTGAGCCACCGCAAGAATTGAGTGACACCACACGATGTCTGATGCGATGAAAACTTCCTTGTTGATCTCGCAGTTGACCTCCACCGCCGTCTCAGCGGTTCCGACTAATCCACCGGCTACAATAAATGGTATCCCCACCACGTCTAAACCGAAGCCGTGCTTGGCGGCGACTTTATAATGGCCGATGGCATCGTGTCTTGGGCTGGCATACAAAACATCGGTGTCCGTCAGAAATGGTCTTGTTTTCAGCTTGAGCAGTTCCTTCACTAATCCCTTGATGCAGGGGGCCTTTATGTGTGTATTGTTGCCGTCCTCGCCGACGTGCACTTTAACCGCTGTAAAATCGTTTTCCGAAAAGCAGTTTGCAAATCTACCTGCCTTGAATAATTTCACTGCCTTTTCGGAAATCGCCTCCTCACCATCACTGACGGATGCCTTAATGAAATATACCTTAGAGGGCATTTGTCATTACTCCAATATAATTGAATCCTGGTTTCTCAGTATTACATAATGATATTATGATTGCTTTTGTGCTCATTGATAACGACGTAATGCAAGATGGATGATACGGTCAATTAGTTTTTCGTATTGGATACCAGCCTTTTCAGCGGCCTCGGCTACTTCCTCCCCATAAGCAATATCCGCGTTGGGATTAGTTTCGAGGACAACGAGCTTATTCTCCGTGGTCAGTCTCAGGTCGATTCTTCCATAATCGCGAATCCGAAGCAACCGGTACACCCTTTTGCAGATGCGCTCGATGTTTTTAACGATGGGCGGGTCAAGCTTGGCGAAACCAAATTTGATATTCCATTTTTTACGATATTTATCATTCCATTTTACACGGTATGTTGCGAGTTGAGGTCCTTCTGAGCTATCAAAATCGAACAGGCATTCGCGTATAGGCAGGACAGTCAGGCGCTTATTTCCAATAATGCTGACATAAAGCTCACGACCCTCAATGTATTCTTCGACGATGACCGGCTGCTCCCAACCCTCGTGGACAAATTTGACTCGCTCCAAAAGCGCCGTTTCGTTATTGACAAGGGACGCATTGGAGATACCCTCAGAGCTGTCCTCGAAAGCGGGTTTGACGACCAGCGGGTAACGGAGGGATTTAGGAATCCGAACCTTTCGGTTCTGGGCAATGGAAACAAAGCCGGGGATACGTATTCTATGGAGAGTTAGCAACTGCTTACAAAGTCGCTTGTCTCGACTTAACATCAGTCCCACAGGTCCCGAACCAGTGAAAGGAATACCGAGCATCTCCAGCACTGCAGCGATGTTCATATCCATACAGCGGTCTCCGCCAAGCTGCTCGGTAAGGTTGAAAACGAGGTCTGGTTTTTCCTTGCTCAGCGTGGTTACGAGGATTGTGATGTCATCCTCGCTGCCAAGGATAGATACATTATGCCCCAGGTTGCGTAATGTCTGGATGATATGATATTCTGTCGTAGGCTTTTTTGCCTTTTGCCTGAAATCAGAGTCATTACCCGGGATGGTCCATTTATCGACCAGAACGGTGATATTCAATTTTCGTTTCATTAGCGTCTCTGCCTTCTTCTGATTCTAAAAGTATTTCTTGCAATAGCTGTAAGGAGAACTGTTATAGCTATTATGTCGTCCTGCCCGTCTTTTTTTGCATATAAATCAAGCCCATCACAGCGAAGTATTATTCTGCTGACCAGCTGATGAATGTCGTATTTACGATGACCCGTCCATCTTGCAACATTGTTAACAATTTGGCGACGGTATAATCGAAGAACAGCAGATACCTTGGTCGTTGAGGAAGCCGAACTTCCCGTCCTGAACAGCTCTTTTAGACTATCATCATAAAACCCGTGGAAGCTGCTTCCGAGTGCTTCTCGTTTTCTGTCGTAGAATCCGGCAAGAGTGGAAGTCATCCGTGAAGCCGACCAGGGGGGATTGCCTTTGGCGGTAGTTACAGGAGATTGGTTGCCGACCTTTTTCATTAAGTTATCGACATACTGTAGTTTCTTAATGAC
>CAYYFT010000161.1:0-4040 GCA_964471015.1 uncultured Pirellulales bacterium
GGGTTGTGGTCTTCAATGTAAGCATTATCAACGCTTATAGTGAGTTACTGCCTGTATCCTGGGAGGTTACTTATTTTCCCGGTCGTGGAGAAATGATAGAGGTGGTTTACGCGTTTTATTTGTTGTTACCTGTGATTGCGATTTCGTTGGGACTCTGGCGGCATTTTGCAGCTAAGGCGATTCTCACATCAGGCTTGCCAATGGCTTCCAGGCCTAAACGGGCCATTGATTTTGAACTGCTGGCTATTTTTCTCATAGCCGCAGCCGCAATCTTTTTCTCCAGTGATTACGAGCGAAAAACAATATTCGAGGTTGATTACTATGCCTGCCGGAGAAATTGGCAGAAAGCCCTCCTGGCAAGCCGGGGGCGTCCTCTTAATCATCTTATTGTTCATACGGTCAACCGGGCCTTATATCACACCGGCCGACTGCCTTATGATATGTTCAGCTATCCGCAGGATACAAGGAGACTACTGCTCACTTTTAAACAGGATGAGCATCAGTACTGGCGAAGATTCGATACTCTTTACGACCTGGGCACTCTTGGCCATTGTGAGCGTGAGCTGGTTGAATCTCTGGAGATATATGGCGAGCGCCCTGTGATTCTCAAACGGCTGGCTATGGTGAAAATGGCCAAGGGCGAACTCAACGCCGCCCGCGTTTATCTTGGCGCCCTCGGCAAAACGTTGTTTTATTCCGGCTGGGCCAAAAATTATCTTCAGCGGCTTGAGTCTGACGCCAGTCTGTCAGCGGACGAAGAAATTCAGCATCTGCGCAGCATGATGCCTGAAGAAGACGAATGCTCCCCTTTTTCAATTGAAAAAATATTTTCTAATTTATTGGAGAAGAACAAGCATAACCAAATGGCTTTTGAATATATGATGGCCGGGTATATGCTGAACAAACAACTTGACAAATTTGTACAGAGCATTTCTCGCTTGGGTGACTTCGATTATCCCCGGATTCCCCGACATTATGAAGAGGCGATATTGACGTATATGTTTAAGACAAAAACAGCGGTTAATCTACATGGCCGCAGCATCAGCGATGAATCACAACAACAATTTAAGGATTTTTTACAGCGATTCTACAGTTACGGGACAAACAGGCAAGCAGCACCTGCCGAGCTGGCAAAGCATTATGGCGACAGTTATTTCTTTTATTACTTTTACGATACCTCAGGGGTAAAAGATGAGTAAATATCGTTACTTGTTCCTGATGTTGGTGCTTGTGGCATTATCACTCGGCACTTTAATTTACAGCCTGCGTTATGGAAGGGTATCAATAAAACAGTTCAGTACTATTGACCGGCCTCCAAATATTCGCCCTGATTACACAGACGTTGTTATACCCCCCAACATTGCACCCTTGAATTTTCTGGTGCAGGAAGAGGGCCTGGCATATTGCGCAAAGGTATACTCTAAACACGGCGAATCGATAGAAGTTTTCAGCCGAAGGCCTAAAATCATAATCCCCTCAAAATTCTGGCGCCGGCTTTTGCATGCCAATAAAGGTCAGCAGCTATATTTTGATGTTTTCGTAAAAACGGGAAATAGTCAGTGGAACCGATTTAGCACCATCGCAAATAAAATCGCATCTGAACCCATTGATGATTTCCTAATTTACAGGAAGATTCGTCCAGGGTATAACTTTTGGCGTGATATTGGCATTTATCAGCGTAACTTACGCAACTATAATGAATCGCTGATTTTGAATGACAGTTATTTTAAGAACGGCTGCCTTAATTGCCACACTTTCTGCAATAATCAAACGGATAAAGCGTTATTTCCAACCCGTAGCCCGGTATACGGCACTGACTCCTTATTGATTGAAGACGGCCAAGCCCAGAAGATTGGAGCAAAATTTACGTATGCCTCGTGGCATCCAAGTGGACGACTGGTGGCGTATTCTGTTAATAAAATACGTCAGTTCTTCCATACATTCAGAGGTGAACTTCGTGATGTAATTGATTTGGATTCGTTTTTGGCCTACTATATTTTAGACTCGAAAACTATAAAAACCTCATCTAAGTTTTCAAGAGAAGACTATTTGGAAACCTATCCGACTTGGTCGCCAGATGGCCGTTATCTATATTTTTGCTCCGCACCGATATTATGGTCGAGCCAGGACAAAGTACCACCTGACCGTTATAAGGAAGTTAAATACGATTTGGTTAGAATAAACTACGACATCGACAGCGACCAGTGGGGCCAGCTTGAGACGGTAGTTTCCGCCGACGACATGGGCCTAAGTGCTGCTTTTCCGCGAATTAGCCCGGATGGAAAGTGGTTGTTATTATGTATGGCTGATTACGGCAGCTTCCAAGTTTATAGCCCCAGCAG
Organism: uncultured Pirellulales bacterium; assembly: GCA_964471015.1. Taxonomy (GTDB): domain Bacteria; phylum Planctomycetota; class Phycisphaerae; order Sedimentisphaerales; family Anaerobacaceae; genus CAYYFT01. The sequence continues at coordinate 2,343 of CAYYFT010000161.1, forward strand.
CAACCTCTATTTACTCGACCTAACCGCCCATCAAACGGGGCAGTATGCACCTAAACGGTTGGAAATCAACAGCGATGAAAGCGAATCCTGGCACTGCTGGTCCAGTAATAGTCGATGGATAGTATTCAGCAGCAAAAGGGACTACGGTGTATTTACCAGGCCTTACATTAGCTATGTTGATGAGACCGGAAAAGTACATAAGCCGCTGGTAGTACCGCAGAAAGACCCTACTTTTTATGACTCTTGCCTAAAGACTTATAACACTCCCGAACTTGTCATCGAGCCTGTTCCACTTACGGGCGAAAAACTGGCAAAGGTCATTCGAAGTTCTGCCAAAATCCCCGTTGATATGCCTATTACCATGGCCACGCCAAAAGCCGGGGCGGCACCGGCCACCGGGCAATGGCAGGGCCAGCGGGAGTAGACTTGCTTTTCAAATCCAATAGTTAACGTTAACTTGCCCTGCGAGAGTTTGTCCCACAAAAAAACCAGCTTTAGAGCTAAGCTTGATTACTCTGCCGCCGATATAATTATATATTTACGCCGTGGACAAACTTTGGTAAGGTCTTATAAATAATGCTCTCATAAATGAGAATTTGCTATGGCTGTGAACCTAAAAGTGCAGACAATCGAATCTCCCGGCGCAACTGAAATTTATATTTCGGTAGCGCCGAAGGCAAAAGTGCCGTTACAGGAGCAAGCTGAGCAGATTTTTTCCGGTATCCGGGACGTTCTTCATTCAAAAAATGCCCACATCTTCCAAGAGCGAGTCTTTGCCACCGAAAGTGTGATGGAAAAAGTCGCTCGGACACGCTCGCAAGTTTACGGCGATATTGACGATGGTGTTACCCCGAGCTTCCTTATCTGCAGGCAAGGGCTATTAGGTCCGCTTGCCGGGGTTCAGGTTCACGCCATCAGCACAGATAATTCTCCGGAAGTAGTTTGCGTGGATGCAATTCCCAGTGGACGGATAGTGTACGCTCCGGGCTGTCGTTATCTTGGCCTCTCGGCTATTTCGGTACCGCAGGCCGGCAAGCCAATGCAGCAGGCACAAGCAATGTTGGAAAAGGCCGAATCAGCACTCAAACAATTTGGGGCTGATTTTCTTTCAGTGCCACGGACGTGGATTTGGCTACATGATATAATCTCGTGGTACGATGATTTCAATCGGGTCAGGAATGAATTTTTCAGCGAGCGTGGAATCCTTGGAGAAGAGAGCCGGTCGCCGATGCCGGCCAGCACAGGGATAGGGCTTAGCCCGGCTAACGGTGCTATGTGTGCGATGGACCTGACAGCGGTTCTGCAGCCATCAGGTTCTATTGAATATCTTCAGGCAGGTGGCAGGCAGCACAGTGCTTTTGAGTATGGTTCGGCTTTTTCGCGTGCCTCGCGGGCAATCACACCCGCAGGCCAGATGGTGTTTGCTTCCGGCACCGCCTCCATCAACGCCAGCGGGGCTACGACAAATATTGGCGATGCTGCAGGCCAGATAAACACAACTATCGATAATGTTCAAGCTGTTCTTCGCGATATGAGATGTACCCATAAAGATGTTGTTCAGGTAACAGCTTACTGCAAAACACCCGAGGTTGAACAGATATTCAACGAGTTAAAAAGCGGTTTTAATTGGCCGTGGGTGACAATGATTTGCGATATCTGCCGCTCTGAGCTTTTGTTTGAGATTGAAGCGGCCGCAGT
>CAYYFT010000162.1:0-4039 GCA_964471015.1 uncultured Pirellulales bacterium
CTGCATAACAGTATACTGCTTTCAAAAGCTCCCGACGACTCCGCGCCATCGGAGCACGCAGAAGAAAATCAATCAAAATAGATTAATTATGCAAAACAAACCCAATTTTTCAAAAAGTCAAATGTTTATAAGCGCAAGTATAACAACGAATTACAGTGAAAAATAAGAGATGGACACTTGGTCAAAACGAACCCAAACAGACCCAACCTGCCCTGAGCGCAGTCGAAGGGTCTATAGTGTCCCGACTTGTCAGGAGACAATTTCCAGCTTATTCGGCCGAAGTCTTTTTAGTCCGGCCAACTGGTTTCGGCCCAGCCTGGCGTCAATCAGAACAGAACCGTCACAATATTGCTCTTTCAAGACCCGCCCGTACGCCCGCAGAAAGCTCTGGACTTTGCCGTTTGACTGGCTACAAGTCAGTCGCAGCAGGAGTTCATCGCCTTTGTACTTTGCTGATACTGCCTCGCCCAACTGCTCCAGACCGAAGCCTGTCTTAGCTGATATACACACTGCATCAGGAAACAGCGTTTGCAGCATCTCAAGTTCGCCGATTTTTTTGACAATATCAACTTTGTTAAACACCTCTAAAGTCGGCGCCTCCCCGCAGCCAATCTCTGCCAGGACCTCATTGACGGACTCAATCTGCTTCAGCGCATCCGGATTCGATACATCTACGATATGCAAGAGCAAATCAGCGTTGATGGCCTCTTCCAGCGTTGCTCTGAACGAGGCGACCAATTGATGAGGCAGGTTTTTTACAAAACCAACAGTGTCGCTCAAAAGGACCTCGGCCGCTCTGTTCAGCGTCCATTTTCTTGTTCGCGTATCAAGGGTAGCAAAGAGCCGGTCCTCCACAAGAACGTCGGCGTTGGTAAGTGCGTTTAAGAGCGTGCTTTTGCCGGCGTTGGTATAGCCGACAACGCAAATCTTGAACATTCCTCTTCGAGCGTCAATCTCACGAATCCTGCGCTTGTCGATATCTGCAAGTTCGCGTTTTAGCTCTATGATTCGCTTGCTAACCAGCCGACGGTCAATTTCCAACTGCTGCTCACCCGGCCCTCTGGTGCCTATACCGCCGACAGCTCCTGCTGCGGTTGCTCCTCCTGCGCCGGCCACACTGTCAAGGTGCGACCACATCCTGGCCAATCGCGGATATGTATATTCCAACTGGGCCAGTTCTACCTGCAGCTTGGCCTGTTTTGTCTTTGCCCTCGTGGCGAATATGTCCAAAATCAACTCGCTTCGGTCCAGCACTTTAACTGCGACAATCTCTTCAAGTTCACGAATCTGGCGTGGCGAGAGGTCGTTATCAAATATAACAACATCTGCCTTGAACCGCTTGACGCGATCGGCAAGCTGGCTGGCTTTACCTTTACCTATATATGTAGCCGGATTTATTGTCCGGATTTTCTGCTGAAATCTATCTACAACAACCGCCCCGGCGCTTTCCGCCAGGGCAGTAAGTTCAATTAAATCATCCCCATCGTGGCGAGTGTGCGGACCTATGGACTCTCCGCAGTCCCGGGGACTCCCTATGGAGGACACCTTACGGCGCTTACGGAGGACAGCAACTATCAAAATGGCCCGCTCTTTCCTGACTCTTAGCGTCTGGCGCAGTTTTTCCAATTAAAAAATGCCTCCAAAAACCACTTTGTTATTTATTTTAGCATATTTGCCCGTATTACTCAATAGAGCCACAATATTTGGCAAATTTACGAGCTTTTTAATCCACAATCGCCCTTTTTCAGCTAAAAAATCCTGTTTTTGCATAAAAAACCACCACAGAGATTTTTTGGCTTGATAAAGCATAAAATCCAAGTTAAAGTAACGGTTCTTATTATCTTGGACGAATTAAAGAATAAATGGCTGTTTTTCAGTGTTGGTAGTTTTTGAAGGATTGAAAGGGTCCTTTTTTTATGCTAAAAGTCAAGTCACGTACAGGCGAATCAGTTCAGCAAATGATGAGACGCTTTAAGAAACTGTGCGAAAAAGAGGGTTTAATCAGGGATATGAAGCGTAATGCCTACTACGAGAAGCCCTCGGAAAAGAATCGCCGGCGTATGCGCAAGGCCCAGCGAACCGCAAGCTACAATTACTAACCCCCCTCACGAGTTCATATCGCAATAATCGACTCCATCGGCTTGCCCCGTTAGAAGTCCTGTCCGACTTACCCTGTTACAAGTCCTATCCGACTTACTTCTAACGGGGCTTGCCCGGTTTTTATTTTTGCACCGGCCAGAAAACCGCATCTCCTTCTTCATCATGCAGCTTCCCTTTTTCGTCTCGATACACCTGGCCGCCGTCATCTTCGAAATTCTGGCCAACGCTATATAATGTGAAATCATCAGCCGTCCTTTTATAGACCAACGGTCGTTCACTGAACGGGTCGATGGGGATTTCTTTTATATACCCGAACTGTTGAAGTTCAGCCAAATCCTCTGGATATCGTCCTTTGTCGATTTTGAATCGCAGCGCTGCAATAATGACCGGCACTGACTGAACTTCGGCCTTGAAACGATAACTCGTTTCATGCAACGAGCACAATGCTGTCATCCAAAAGCTCAGAAAAATGTTTCCTTTGATTATCGATTCGACCTGCTTGTTTAAGTCTATCGATTTACGTTTCAACTCAGCAGGACTCATCTTAAAGACTTTTTCAAAAAAGTCATAAAACTCATCGGCACTCTGTCTTGTCTTAGCCTTATTTGGATGGAAAAACAAAATTCTTACTGCTAAGGCCACAGGTGAATCGGAATCGCTTATTCCTACAATTTCTTCGCTTCCTATACCAAGAGCAGTCAGGCGTTTAAGATATAGGTGCCCACCGCCAAGTCGGTCTTCGGTAAAGCACCGCTGGATTTGGTCATATGTCGCCAGTTTTGTATTGAGCAATCGCATCCCGAATTCTTGGCCACCCTGGGCCTCGGCAAAATCATTTTGCAAAACAGCCAATTGTTCAACACCAACAGGGTAACAGCTTAGTATTTCACGGATGTTCTTAACTGCCGCCGCCTGAATTACCATACCAACAAGTTGTTCGACAATAAACTTCTCTCCCTGACCCGTGAGTCTGCCGAACTTGCAGCAGATTATCAAATCGTCAAAGGCCGGTGAATATTCTCCTCTAGCGGCTTGAATCTGAGCTCGGAAGCAAAAAGCAAGACTCAAGTTACGAAGCTTGGCAAGGTTGGGGAAAAAAATACCACGAGTTGAGCCGTCGTCGTCTGGGCCGCCGCTGGTCTTATATTGTTGCCAGTAATAGGGCTTTTCAGTGCCTTGAGCGATAAGATTTAGGCTGTCGGCACAGAGCTGTACCCAATCCTCAATTATCTGACGCTCACTTTCGTTTGCATCAATGAAACTATTTCGCCCAAAATCACTCTTTTCCGCTGGCCTGTTTGGACACATGGCCGCTGCTTGTTCAAAAAATGGCGCTGCGTTTAGACTCTCATCGGCAACAGGACAGGTCAGACGATTGAACTCAGCGAGATAATCTATCGTTACAGCGGGTTTACCGGTGAAGAACCATACGATATAAGCTATAAAACACAAAATCAAAACGCCGACGGTCTGAAATGTCCTCGCCACGACAGTTCGCCAGAGAGGTCGGCATCGCTTTTTGGCCCTGCGGAGCAAAGTACCGAGTAACTTCGCATCGCCGAAATCTTCGATTAACCGCTCGGCCCTTTGCTCTTTTTCCTTGTCTGTTTTGCAGTCTCGCAATTCGTCCTCAAAATGCGCCGCCAGCTCGGCCTGAACCTCCAGCCGAACCTTTTTACGATACCGCATCTTCTTTATGACGAGCTTTATAAACTCCGCAGCACAAACAGGAAGATTTTGCAAGTCGCTTTCTCTGCACTCCTTTACCATGATAAACCTCTCGATAGAAAAGTTAAAACGGCAATTCGCAATTTAGGCCGGCATAAGTTTACGACCGAAGACAAGTTTTAAGCCGGCAGTCAGTTCCTTGAGCTGTTCTCTTTGCTTTGCAAGCTGGGCTTTGCCTTTGCTGGTGATGGAGTAATACCGTCTCTTTCGG
>CAYYFT010000163.1:0-4022 GCA_964471015.1 uncultured Pirellulales bacterium
GCCAACAATTCAAATAAATCGTCTCGCAGCAAAGGCTCACCGCCGGTAAATAATACTGCGGGGCAATTTACCTCGGCGAGCTGGTGGAGCAATCGCTCGGCTTCGGCGGTGGTCAACTGGTCATTATTACTGAGGTCGGTTGTTGAACTGCTATAACAATGCAAACAATTTAAGTTGCACCGGTTTGTGCAATTAAAAGCGACGACCGGGCCATATGATTTGTGTTGCCCGAAACGTAAGTCGTCGGATTCACTGGCTAAGCCACAATATAGTTTTGAGATATTTATCATTTGCACATCTTTTCTATGGCGGCGAGCAGGCCATCGGTAGTATGCTCGGCTGCCTGTGCATCAACTCGAATGCCAAGATTTTTCAATTGTTCAGAGGTTACCGGCCCAATCGATGCTACTCTAATATTACCAGAGTTTATCAAGTCGGTTGGGATTTGTTCAAAGAAAGCGTTGGCTGAGGAAGGACTTGCAAAGGTCAGCCAGTCAATTTCGTCTTTTTTGATTTTTTCTATTAGCCAACTACATTGGTTTTTTACGGTCGCAATGGTATAAACAGGCACATTGTCAACTTCGGCTCCTGCGGTTTCTAACAACTCGCTCAGTTCGCTTGAAGCGAGCTGGGAGCGCAAAAGCAAAACCTTCCTGCCTTGTAAATTCGCAAAGCTAATTAACTGTTTGCCGAGTTCTTTGCTGGTAAAGACACCTGGCACGAAATCCGCTTTTATGCCGAATTCGGTTAGTTTGGCGGCGGTTTCGCTACCTATGGCAGCAATTTTGGTGGAGGCAAAAACGCGGGCATCCCTGTTCAGCCTTTGCAAAACATCGAAAAAGGAAACTGCTCCGTTTGCGCTGGTGAAAACTATCCAATCGTATTCGGCAATTTTTGTGAGTGTTTTTAAGAACTTATTCGTCTGCGTCAACGGTTTGATTTTTATCGTTGTAAATTCTATTGGATTGCCGCCTTTGCCGATAATCTTGGCTGCGAAATCGGCATTACTGTCAGTGTCACGAGTTACAACAATGCTTCTGCCAAATAACGGCTTACTCGTAAGCCAGTTCAGTTTTGCATCGGCGGCGGTGCTAATAACCACAATCGCCGGCGGCTCAATTTTATTTTCTCTACACTTTTCGGTTATCTGTTTAAGCGAAGCCCTTATAGTTTTTTGATTCGGCAATGTAGCATCAGCTATTACCGCTGCCGGCGTTTCTTCTTCCATACCATTTCTTATTAGCCGCCTGGCAATAAGTTCCAGATTTCCCATAGCCATATAAAAAACTATAGTGCCCCTGAATTTAGCAAGTGTGTCCCAATCGATATTGCTTTTTTGCTTTCCTTCCGCTTCCTGTCCGGTAATGAAAACCACCTGTGAGCTGTAGTCTCTATCGGTCAATATAATACCGGCGGACTCGGCTGCTGCTATGGCGGCTGTTACGCCGGGGATTATTTCGAAATCGATACCTGCTTCGGCGAGGGCGGTCAGTTCCTGTCGCGCTCTGCCGAAAATACAGGGGTCGCCGCCCTTTAGCCGGACAACCGTTTGTCCACTGCCGGCCTTTTCGACCAGCAGCTTGTTGATTTGGTCCTGTGTGCAGGAGCCGCTGCCAATCCGTTTCGGCACGTGTATAACTTCTGCATCCGGGCGGGCGAATTTTAACAAAGCAGGATTAGCCAGCTTATCGTAGATTACACAGTCTGTGGTTTTGAGGACGTCAGCACCGCGAACAGTAATCAAATCCGCTCTGCCCGGCCCTGCTCCGACCAGATATACTTTGCCTTTCTTACTCATTATCTTTCCAGCTTCTCTAAAATCTCTCTGCCACCGGCGTCGAGAAGCTCGTTAGCTATTTTTTCGGTGATGGTGTAGGCATCGGCTGCCAGGCCGGTGAGCCGACGGCTGATGAAATTTTCGCCTTCCAAATCCGATATAAATGCGAGAATCTCAATATCTTCACCTGTAATTTTTGCAAAGGCCCCTACGGGGGCGTGGCAGCCGCACTGCATTGTAACCAGAACCTGACGCTCTGCTAAAGTAATCGTCCTTAGCTTTTCGTCATCTATGGTGGCAATCAGCTCTGTTGTGGTTGAATCGTCCGTTCTTGTTTGAACAGCCAGGGCACCCTGGGCTGGGGCAGGAATGAATTGCTCCGGCTCGAAGCATAAAGATATTTTTCCGCCCAGGCCGAGTCTTTCTATGCCTGCCCGAGCTAAAATAATCGCATCGAAATTTCCCTCCTGGAGATGTTTTATTCTTGTTGTAACGTTGCCTCTGATGGGCAGCGGCTTGAGGTCTGCTCTTAGATGTTTTATCTGGGCCGCCCGCCTTAAACTTGAAGTGCCTATTTTTGCGGATTGGCGAAGCTGCCGGATTGAATTGACCGAATCACTCGCTATTAAACAATCTTCTGCAAATTTCCTCTCACAAACCGCCGTGACGGTCAGTTCCTTTCGCTGTTGCGTCGGCAAATCTTTGAAGCTGTGAACGGCAAAATCAGCTTCTCCAGCCAGGAGAGCATCTTCCGCCTGACTGGTAAAAAAGCCGCTACTTTTTAAATCCCACAAAGCTGTCCGTTTGTCGCGGTCACCTTCGGTAGTTATTTTTCTGATTTTGATTTGTATATCCGGATAAATTTTTTTCAAGGCCGAGATGATAATTTGGGTTTGAGCAACGGCCAAGTCTCCACCCCGTGTTGCAACGGTGAGAACATCCATTGTTAGTCGCATTTACCTTTTGAAAGGAACATTTTGTTTATCAGGTCCGCCGCCTGGAGCTGTTCTGCGCTTGGCTGCCGGTCGGCGCCGCTTTTGAGAAAGGTAATTGGCCCGTGGAGCACTTTCTTGACCAGAGACTCGGCGAAAAGCTCCAGTTTATCACCGTCACCTTCACCAAAATCTTTCGCATAACGCTTAGCTTCGCTGTGGGCCAGAATAAGGCCTTTCTGCGTTAGTTGCGTAATTGTCGGCACGAGGTTGAGCGAATCATACCATTGCATAAATTTATCCGTAAATTTTGTAACGATTGCCTGGGCCTTGGGGATTTCACTGCTGCGTTTTTCCCTGTTGCGGCTTATCTGCTCGTTCAAATCATCAATATTATACAGTGAAACACATTCGAATTGGTTGATTTTCGACTCTATATCCCGCGGCACTGCAATATCTATTATCAGCAGCGTTTTTTTCCTCTGTGCCAGGCCATTCTCAACGGCCTCGTATGTTATTAGCGGCTTGGCGGCGGCGGTCGAGCTAATCAGCACATCAACTTCAGCCAATTTTGCAGCAATATCGGCCAGGCCAATTATTTCCCCTGTCCCAAGCCGTGCTCTGATGGCTTGTGCTTTTTTTGTATTACGATTTGCTATAATCAAACGTGGCACTTTTGCTTTAAGCAGATACCTCGCCGCAAGTTCTGCATTTTCCCCTGCGCCTATTACCATTGCTGTGCTGGCTGATAAATCGATTTTCCTTTTGGCCAATTCCACCGCAGCCAGGCTGATTGAAACCGCGCCACAGTTAATATCCGTATTGGTCCGCACGGTTTTTCCTGCACGGAAGGCGTTGTGAAAGAGGCGGTGAAACAAAAATTTGCTCATTCGACAATCGATGGATTCTGTGTAAGCGGATTTTACCTGCGACAAAATCTGATTTTCACCAATCATTTGCGAATCAAGCCCGGCAGCGACTTCAAAAAGATGCCGAACAACATCGGCGCCGGTGCTCTCTCGGCTGTATTTGCTCCACGTATCAACAGCCTCAGGTCGCACCTGTCTGATAAGCTCTGCCAAAAATCCCCTTACATCAAAATCCTTTTTGGCGTAGGCATAAAATTCAGACCGATTGCAGGTCTGGAGAATAGCCGCTTCGGAAACCCCTTTCGCAGTATGCATTTTTTTTAGCATAAGACGCCGCTTATCTGTGGTAAAAGCGACCCTCTCGCGCAGCTGTACAGGACAATTATGGTAGATTACATTGTTCAAAACAAGCTTCATTGTAGCTTCATTTTTTTGAAGACCTGA
>CAYYFT010000164.1:0-4019 GCA_964471015.1 uncultured Pirellulales bacterium
GAACGAAAAATGAGATTTGCCCGCAGCTTGCTGATATTCAGTTTCGGCCTGTTTACCATCGCCGCCCAGGCTTTGCTTTTTCGCGAGTTCATCACAACTTTTGAGGGCAGCGATATAAGCGTCGGCGTATTCTTCGGCTCGTGGTTTTTGTGGGTCGGTTTGGGGGCGCTGCTGGTATATAAAGCCGAAACCTTCGCTGAAAAGCTGCTTAAGAATATAGAATTTCTATTCCTGTGTTACCTGCCAGCTTTTATCCTGGAGCTGACATTGATTACTCAGGCGCGTGAGCTTGCAGGTATCGAATCTTATGCACTGCTGCCCGTAAAAGCCATACTGCTTTTATCAATAGTGGTTAACGCTCCGGTCAGTATCATAACGGGGATGCTATTTCCCACTGCCTGCCGATGGGTTCAGAGGGACCGCGAACTTGCCGTTTCTCGTGTGTATATTATTGAAGCAGCGGGAAGTTTTCTCGGCGGGCTGGGGACAACTGTGCTTTTGGGAGTTGGTGTAAGTTCGGCAAGGGTTTTCTTCATACTTGCTTTTATTGTTTCCTTTTCCTTCTTCTGCGTGCGACTTACCAGGTTGAAGAACTGGGTGTGGGCTTTTGTGCCGTTATGTATTTGCGTTTGTCTGATTGCAGGTGTTGATAAGAAGCTGTCACAACAGCTGCAAATTATAAAGTGGGGAAAGCTGCTTCCTAAAGATGCTCTGAAAGGCTCGTTCCGAACGGCCCAGGCAGAGTACCTCTATGGCATCTACCACGGCCAGTGGGTAGCTGTTCGCGAAGGCGGTGTTTGCGAAGCACTGCCTGATAAAAGCAGCACCGGCCGAATAGCTGCCATTGGACTTTCTCAAAATCCTGATTCCAGGAGGGTTTTGGTCATCGGGTCAGGGTTAGGGTTGTGTTATGAGTTTTTGCATTTGAAACAAATCGAAAAAGTAACGTGGGCGCATAGTGACAGCGAATATGTCCGGAAGGTTGGCAACTTTATACCATTAAAATTCAGAATCGATGATGAACGATTACATCTGCTAAGTGGTGACGTTCGTTTATCACTTGCAAATAAAAAACAATATTATGATATAGTAATCCTCAATCTGCCCGATGCGACCAGCTCGGTTCTAAACCGGTATTACACACTCGAATTCTATCGCAAGGTTAAAGAGGCGCTGCGGCCTGGCGGTGTGCTGGCAATCCGTATAGCAGGCGGGGAAAACATTATGGGCACCGAGCTAATCAATCTCGGGGCCTCGACGAAACTGACACTTGAGAAGGTTTTCTCTCAGCTTGTTCTGACGCCCGGTGAGGATACATGGTTTATCGCATCTGATTCCGAAAAACTTACCGGCGACCCGGGCAGCTTACGGGACCGCTTTGCAGCCATAAAGGGTGGGGCTGATGTTTTTCCTCCGGAGGCCTTGCTTTCTGTTTATCTGCCGGACCGTGCTGCCGCCGCTATGGAGGGCTATTCGGGTGCGGATTTGCCTGAGAGGCTGCTTATCAATCGAGATTCGGCGCCTCTGACGCATTTATACAGTTTATTGCTTGCAGCGAAACAATCAGGAGCGCCAAGCACAAAATTCGCTAAATACCTGGCCTTGACCGGCCCGTTGGCCTTTGTTGTTCCTATTTTGGTTTTTATAGCTTTGCGCGCTGTTTATATTCTGAAAACAGCTCGGCAAGGCAATGAATCCAGCTTTGATAGCACGTTTTTGGTTTTCTCAGCCGGCTGGGTGGGAATAGGGGTGGTGATTGTCCTGATGTACTTATATCAAACCTACTTTGGCTCGCTGTATCTTTACATCGGAGTTATTTCTTCTGTGTTTATGGTGGGCTTGACCATCGGCGCGGTCCTAATCAGGTATTTACTTTCAAACAAAATAAAAATTCAACCGCAAGTCCTGTTATTTGTGGTGATACTTGTGCATATGTTAATCCTGGCCGCAATTATCTTTTGGCCGAGTGAACAATGGACGCATCCGGCTTTTGCGGCTGCATTTTTTCTTTGCGGCCTGTGCACCGGCAGCTATTTTCCGTTGGCCGCAAAGCAGCTTGCCGATTCTGCTTTTGAAACCGGCCAGGCTGGCAGTAAGCTCGAAACCGCTGACCACATCGGCGCCTCAGCAGGAGGAATGCTGACAAGTCTTGCCCTTGTTCCAGTGCTCGGAACGAAGGTAACACTATTCGTATTTGCTCTGCTTATTCTGGCCAATGTCCCGCCTGCCGCATTGAAACGTAGGGTGGGGCTTGCCCCACCGTTTTCTGCTCTGGAAGGTGGGCTAAAGCCCACCCTACATCTATATCTGCGCAGGCTCGGCTACATCCTCTTTGGTGTTGGCCTATCGGTTATCATTTGCTCAAACCTGCTTGTTAGAGCAGGCGGGCAGTACAGACCGTCACTGCCCCAGTATGCCGCTCAAGCATTGGCTGGCCAAGCAAATCTTGGAGAGGCGTCAGCAATTATTGAGAAAAACGCTCGAAAAATCAATTATTTTAGAGTTTACGATGCCAACGATAAGCTAAACGGCTATATATTCAGCTCTGCGGACTTATCACCGGAGGTCAGCGGTTTTGGCGGCAAGTTCAATCTGGCCATTTACGTGGATACTACCGGCGAGTTAGTTAATTTCCACATAATATGGTCTAACGAAACTCCCGCATATCTTGAGCTTCTCAGCCAGTGGCGCGAACTTCTTAATAAGCATCAGCTTTTTCAGCCGGAACCTTTCGCCGATATTCACGCGGTAACCGGCGCTACTGTAAGCTCCAGGGCAGTTCTTTCGGCACTGGAGAAGTCAGGTCACAGGTTTGCCGGTGAGATTCTTGGCCAGACTCTACAAACCGGCAATATCGAAGAAAAAGTTCGTCTGGCCGGCTATCTGCCCGATACCACCGGCATATATCTGATAAGCGCTTTCGCGCTTGCTCTTATTGTAATCTACCGCGGCGGATTTTGGAGCAGGCTGGCGATACTTTGCTTTAATCTTATAGTCGGCGGTATTGTTTTGAACGCCCAGTATTCAAGCGAGCAGATGGCGACCGTGTTGTCTTTGCAAAGTCCGGCTATAGGATTGTCGGGGACCTTCCTGTTAGTTGTAGGTGTGCCGCTTTTGGTAATAATCTTCGGCAACATTTATTGCGGCTACATCTGCCCATTCGGTGCTGCGCAGGAATTGCTCAGCTATGTTGTTCCTCGCAGATTCAAGACCGCCATACCGGCTGAATTGATGCGAAAGGCAAGATTTGTCAAATATGTGGTTCTTTTTGTTTTGATAATGGTGTTCTTTGTCTCCAGAAATCGAACAATGCTGACAGCGGACCCCCTTATAGCGGTTTTTTCAGGTAGTTCCGCACTATATACCGTTAGTGCCGACTTGATAATAGCGGCAGCGCTTATAGGCTCGATTTTTTATACCCGCTTCTGGTGCCGGTATTTGTGTCCTGTGGGGGCTTTTCTGTCTCTGCTCAACAACGTGATAGTACTGAAGCGATTTTTACCGGCAAAGAAATTCGGCAGATGCGAGTTCGGCCTTACCCCGAAAGACCATCTGGATTGCATATATTGTGACAAGTGTCGCTATGAAGAGTCAAAGTGCATAAGTACACCAGAGCTTAAGAGTACAAGAGTGTTTGTGCCTCGTGCATTTATGACTTACGTACTTATAGTAGCGTTGCTTGTATCGGCGGTTTCGGTAAACAGGTTTCGGGAGGTCATTCCCACCGGTATCAGCCAACCTGTTGTCTCGGCATCCGGCACCGGCCGACCGAGGAACGTCAATTTGAAACGCATTCAAACAATGATTCAACAGGGGAAACTATCCGACAAAGAAGCTGAATTCTACAAAGAGGCAGAGGTTAATCAGCGACGGAAATAATTGATAAGCCACAAAATAAACGTCAAGACAACCGAGATTATTATACAGCTCGCTATGGGCAAATAAATGCGCCAGTTTTTGGAACCGAATTCCAAATCGCCGGGTAATTTAAACAGGCCGATTCGGCCTAATACCATTAC
>CAYYFT010000165.1:0-4003 GCA_964471015.1 uncultured Pirellulales bacterium
TGGATATCTTCGCAAGAGGTTTGAAAAACGCTGCAAAAATCATCCAGGACAAGACATTAGACAGTGCTGTTGCGGAGCGTTACAAAGGTTGGAGTGGAGAGCTTGGTTCTAAAATTGAAAACCGACAGGCTGGATTTGAGGAGCTTGAAGCTTATATTCTCGAACACGGTGAACCGGAACTCCAAAGCGGCAAACAAGAGCTGCTCGAAAACTTGCTGAATGATTACATCTGAGCCAGATAAATTCATTAGGTTCTTCCGAGGATATCGACAGTCACATGTCTGCCGTTGCTTTTGTGAGCAATAGTAGGGAACACCTGTAGCATGTGGTATAGTGTCCTCAGCAAACGAGATTAGCAATATGCAACTGGAAAGGATAAATTAAGCATCCGCGATATCTGTATGGAATTCATGATTTCCGGTGAAGGGGGTGGCGATTTTACTGTACGGCTCTAACGCCATAACTACGAATTATAAAATGAGGATAACAATCCGCGTATTCGTAGTCGACAACCCAAGCTCTCCATGCTCCGCGAAGACGCCCGGCCATGTCGCGAGTCCAAGAGTGCCGTATTGGTTCAAATAAGGTGTCTAGAAACAAGAATCCCTTGCGTCTATTTTCCATTAAAGACATTGTTTCTTCCAAAGTAGGAAAACGCCAATTATCGTAACCTCCGTAAGTCTCCTTGTTTAAACTGTCAACATAATTTAGGGCCTGTTCAAAAGATAAGGAATATGCTTTTGAACAGGATTGCTGCCAGACCAAGTTAGTACCATGGTCTATAACCAGTTTCTTCCCGTCTCTCACAACCGGTTCGTAGTCGTGGTTAATACCTTTTCCCATTTTGTTGAATCTACTATGGGGGAAGTCCTTTTCTCGTAGCATTAACAGAAGGTCCCCTTCCGAAAAGAAATCGGATGGTTTTGAGCGGAGCAAAATCACCCCTAGTTTTCGCATGCCTGTTTTAATAGAGCCTGCCAACTTTTCAAAACCTTTCTTTTCGAATAAAGCTATCCACTGAAATTTAGCTAATGATTCCGGAACTTCGCAAGGTTCCAGTTTTACCGGAACCAGATAGATATCATCTTCGAGCTTCCGGCGCCACATATCGAGAGCTAACTTTATTTCTTCCTGAATAGTTCCTCGTTTGTTAACGGAATTGTTGGTTAAACAAACGATAAATAACACAGATTCCTTTATCGCTCTCCGAATAGCGAGTCTCCAGTCTTCACCGCCGACGATGTCTTCTTTATCAAGCCATGGTTCGAAACCTGCATTGCGTAATTTACGGTAAAACCTTTTGACCTGTGGGAGATCCTTATGGGCATAGGACAGGAATATTCTTCTTTTATATGGTCTTTCATTCATAGTTTTTGCCTAGTTTAATCCCAAATCAACTCACAAAAAGCATATCACGTAAGTTCCCGCTTTTCAACATCAGAATTCCTCGCAATGCTTCATTTTTGGGCAGGCTTAGCTGCAAACTGTGTGTTTACAATCAGTGAACATGCTCCATAAGTATGCAACTAAATGGAACTGGATACAAAGGCGCTAATGGCCGTCCTTGCTAAAAGCGAAACTGCCAAAGCCGAAGATATGATGAGAGCTGCGGTTGTTGCTGCTCAGGGCTATTTTGACAAAATGTATAAGTAGTCTCTTTCAGATTATCAACATAGCATCGCCGTAGGAATAGAAACGGTATCGCCGCTTGATGGCGTGCTGATATGCTGATAATATGTTTTCCAGGCCTGCAAAAGCTGCCACTAGGGCAAGCAGTGTCGATTTGGGCAGATGAAAATTCGTTACCATTGCATCGACTATCCTGAATTTATAGCCGGGCTTAATGAATAACCTTGTTTTACCCTTGGCAGCTTTAACCTGTGAACCGGTTGCAATCGTTTCAAGTGTTCGTGCCGACGTTGTACCTACAGCGATTATTCTTCTGCCTTTTTCTTTTGTTGCGTTTACTATTTGCGCATTTTCTTCATCAATGCTGAATTGCTCCTGATGTATTTTATACTCCTCGAGATTCTCTGTGGTTATCGGCTTAAATGTTCCTTCTCCGACGTGCAGTGTTATATATGCAAAGGCTACTTGCGCGGTTTTAAGTTGTTCGATTAGCTCATTGGTAAAATGCAGCCCCGCTGTTGGTGCCGCAACGGCGCCTGTATGCCGTGCGTAAACCGTTTGGTACCGCAGTTTATCTTTCGCCGCCTGGATAAGGTTGTCGCCTCGTTTGATATATGGCGGCAACGGAGGGAAACCAATTTTTTCAAGGATAGTTTCGGCATTTGTATCCGTCTTTATCTTCAGTCGGCATCGGCCCTGTTCTGTCTTGTTGAGTATTTCTGCCTCGCAAAAGTCGTTTTTTGTTTTGTCTTTTAGATAAATAATCTCACCCTGCCTTACTTTGCGGGCGCCTTTTAGAATTACTTCCCACATGCCGCCGGCGTTCTCGGCCAAGAATAGTGCTTCGAGTTTGCCGCCGCTGCCGCGCCTGCCGAAAAACCGGGCAGGCAAAACCTTTGTGTCGTTAAGCACAAGGCAATCGCCGGGCAATAAAAAATCACCAATTTTGCTGAAACTGCTGTCTGTAAGCTCACTGCTGGAGCGATTAAAAACCAGCAGTTTTGAATCGCTTCGAACGCCAGGGGGCTGCTGGGCAATCAGTTCAGGCGGCAGGTAATAATTTAACTCTTCTGTTTTCATAAACAAAAGTTATCAGACCACCGGCGAAATGACAAAAAAAATTTGACCCAATAACAAGCTGATTTGGATGTTTAAGCGGACTTGTGGGTTTTCTCGCAAAAGCGGCTCACCACAGGGGACGATACTAATACAGTAAGTCCAACGGAGGACAATAGTTTTTCGAAAGAGCAGGCCAATGGCTTCGGGAAAACATTTCGAACAGACGACAGCTTCAATCGCTTCATTAGGCAGGGATGAACTTAAAAGACGAATCATAAATTTCAGAGGCCGATTTAGGTTGGATTTTACCGACAATTACCTCAATAATCTCGGCGTTGACAGATTAAGACATATCCTTTTGGCCGCCTTGATAAACGCAAAGCTGGATGATTAAAAAACTTTTTTGCTATGAGATGACGATAAAACCCCGGCACGACAGTAACTTGTTGTCTAATTCACTTGAAGAGACGACCGCAATTATCTATTGACAGACGCCCATTTGCTCTTGGCCATAAACCAATAAAAAAAGCCGGCCTTAATTGCCCGGCCTTTTTTGTGCAACGGTTATTTTTAGTAGTCTTTATAAGGTTTCAACCAGTCCGGCCAGTCGTCCGGTGGATCACCGTCGTTGCCGCACAGAGTCCAATGGTCGCAGGTGTTGAACGTTCGATTCCACCTCAGCGTCCACAACTCCTTAAGCCCTACCTTCCTGACGGAGAAATCCACAAAAAGGACGTTGATATACCCGAGGTGCCGATCGATACACGTCGACTGTATGGTATCACCACCGGACCAGTCACCATTATATTCGGGAGGTGCATCGCCAGGATCTGGCCAAATATTCACATACTGACAATCACAAAGCACCGGGGCTTGAGCCCCACCTTTTACATCAGCTCGCTTCCAGAACGCCGGGTTGTCTACGTTCCAAACGTGGCGATTAAAACCGTAGCTTCCTAGGGGAGGACCGTTTTCCCCCTCAACCCAAAGTTCTTCATTGTCCCCCACCCAGTCACCATAACCCATGTACCAGCGGCCATACGCACCACCGACACGGTTGTCGTTTGCGGCTGCCGGACAGTAACGCATCTTTGGGTCGTTGTAATATGGCTTGTAGGTGTATATCCATATCCTCTTATATGCTTCCGTGGTCCCTATCGGCCTGCCATGGAAATAGCCGTTGTTTTTGCCCGTATATAGCGAAAATACAAGACCCCATTGGTGTAGCCGCGACTGACAGGCAACTGCCAGTGCTTGTTGCTTAGTCCGTCCCAGTGCCGGCATTAGTATCGACATCAACAGCGCTATAATGGCT
>CAYYFT010000166.1:0-3892 GCA_964471015.1 uncultured Pirellulales bacterium
TTTCGAGGCAGTCTCTTGCAATTTTTATAACCTTATCAATGCCGAATCCGCCGGCAAAGCCCTGATAGGCACAGGTGCTTGAGAGCCATCTATCGAGAATGACGCATTTATTTTCTTTTAAGGCCGGTGCTATTTTCTCGGCCCAAAGCTGAACTCTTGCTGCCATATAGAGCATCACTTCTGTTTCTGTGCCCATTGAGATATGTTCGGGGTTTAGCAGGATTTGGCGGATTTTTTCGCCGATGGCTGTTCCGCCGGGCTCGCGGTAGGTCTCGACTGCAACGCCCTGCTCTTTTAGCCAATCGACCAGCAGTTTTGTTTGTGTAGTCTTTCCGCAGCCGTCCGGCCCATCAATAACGATGAATTTGCCGGCGAGTTTATGTTTCACATCGTTTCTATTTATCATTCTTTCCAACCTTTAGCAGCGGCGATTTCTCGGAAAAGTTCCTCGCCGTAGCACCTTCGGATGACTTCAATTGTGACTTGTTGTTTTTTTGAACTCAGGGTGTTGCTTCTTTATGTCCGCAATTAGTTCCTGACGTGCTTTGTCGCTCAAGTCAAAAGCTATTTGTGCCCGTTGTTCGCCGGTCATATTTCGCAGAATATCGAAATGCTTTCTCATCTCGTCAATGTTTGTATCGTCTGGCATTAGATTCATTTAGCACCTAAACCTGATGACAGCCAGTTTACTAACAAAGGAGTGAATATGCCAGCTATATAGGTGAGGATATAGCCGACTAATAGCCAAATCGGGTGGTTTTTTATGTACTCTTCATACCAGAATTTAATACGGAACCACCTACTATTGTATTTGTTGGCCAAATCCAAACCTTTCAGCGTGAATTTTAATACGACCTTTTGTCTAACTTCACCTTCTTCAGAAGAAGAAAGGAATCCCTTCAGATTTACTGGAGCTCCAGCAAGCCAAGTAGCCATATATTGGGTGTGTTCTCTGCCTCCTTCTTTGATTTCAAGAATTAATCCGCGCTCTATTAGATTACGAGTCGCATTGCAAACTCTTTCCGACAAATTGTTAAAACATATAGATTCATCTATACTATGAATGTAAGAATGATATTTGCGTAATGTTTCTATTTCATATTTTGGTAGCATAATAATCTCCCGATTTTGTTAATCAACGATACAAGGTAGGGTGGGGTTTACCCCACCGGTTCAATTTGGCCGTTAGGCGTCCCTTACGGAAGGCGGGGCAAGCCCCGCCCTACTGTCATTCCCGCGAAAGCGGGAATCCAATCCAAGGTTCTGGATTCCGCATCAAGTGCGGAATGACAATTGAGCGAGTCATAGTTGACAAGGCACAGGTATCCAGCATCGAGTATCGAGCATCCAGCATCTTATTTCGCGAGTTGGAAGTTTTCTTCGCCAACGAGCTGTCGCATTTTTCTACAGAAGTCCACGTCTGGATTGACGCTAAGGTCCCTGTCGGCGGTTGCATAGACTCTGCCTTTGTCGGTTCTTACCGCTACGTAAACAGGGCTTTGTCCTCTATGATGCCGGCAGATGCTTTTTATCGCCGCCACCTTTTCTTTGGTAACGTCTTCGGCGTTCAGTCTTATCCTGACTTTCGCAGCTAATTTCTCTCTAACCTCGTCCATAGTTATCAGTTCCACAGCCAGGATGTTGGGTTTTTCCCTTCTGTAATCGAGTTTTCCCTTTACAAAGACAATGGTATCTTTGACCAGCAATTCTGCGAACCTGTTCAGCACATCGGAGAACATCACGACTTCGACCTGACCCTGCAAATCTTCGAGAGTGAAGACGGCCATTTTTGAACCGGTGTTTCGCCCCTTTTGTATGATGTGGTATCTAATTTTACTTATCATCCCCCCGATGACGATTTGCTTGTCCTGGGTGAAATCAGATAGTTGCGAGGTGTCGAGTGTTGAGTAGAGGTTTATTGTCTCGGCGTGATGGCTTAATGGGTTGCTGGTCACATAGAAGCCGAGGACCTGTTTTTCGTAAGCTAACATCTGCGGTTCCGGCCAGGGGGCAGCATCCGGCAGACGTTGGTGGTCTTCTGAGTAATCGGCCTCTCCGGCTTCCTGGCTGAGGAAGTTCATCTGACCGTTTTGCTTGTCGGCCTGTAGTTGTGAGCCGGTTTGCATTGCCTTTCCCAGCCCGGCCATCATCTGGGCGCGGTTTCCGCCAAGCCGGTCGAAAGCGCCGGCTTTTATCAGGGCTTCGATTACCTGTTTGTTGGCGGCTCTTAAATCGACGTTTTCACAGAAATGGAATAAACTTTGGAATCGACCGATTTTTTCTCGTGCTGCGATGATTTGCTCGACGGCCTTTTCGCCGACGCCTTTGACCGCAGCCAGGCCGAAACGTATTACGCCCTTTTTGTCCTCACCGTGACCTTTGTAAAGAGGCGTAAAATCAACGCCGCTCTCGTTGATATCCGGCGCCAGGACTTCGATGTTCATTTTTCCGCACTCGGCAATATAACTGACGACCTTATCGGTGTTGTCCATTTCATAAGTCAACAAAGCGGCCATATATTCGACGGGCCAATAGGTCTTCATATATGCGGTCTGATATGCGATGAGGGCGTAGCGGGTTGAATGGCTTTTATTGAAGCCATAGCCGGCGAAGCGTTCGATAAATTCGAAAATCTGCTGCGCCTGGCTTTGGGTTAAGCCTTTATCAACACAGCCTGCTATGAATCTTTCTTTTTCTTTGGCGATGGTTCTGGCTTTCTTTTTGCTTATTGCCTTGATTAGACCGTAAGCCTCCCGTAGCGGTATATCGCCGAGGCGATTACAGATTCGCATTACCTGTTCCTGATAGACCATAATGCCGTAGGTCTCATCGAGGATTTCTTTCATAATCCGGTGCGGCAGAGACCATTTTGCACCGTGCTTTCGGTCGATGTAATCAGGGATTAGTATCATAGGGCCCGGCCGATAGAGTGCGTTTGCGGCGATAAGGTCTTCGATTCTATCAGGCTTCATTTTCATCAGTAAGTCCTGCATACCGTCGGACTCGAATTGGAAAACACCCTTTGTTTTACCGCTGGAGAATAGTTCGAAAACCTTGGGGTCGCTGAAATCGATTTTTTCCAGCTCGATGTCCCGGCTGTGGAGATTAGCGACCAGTTGGCGGGCTCGCTCTAAGACGCTGAGGGTCTTCAGACCCAGGAAGTCCATCTTTAACAGGCCGACTTTCTCAACTATAGGCCCTTCGAACTGGGTTATGATGTCATCAGAGCCGGGTGCCTTATAGAGGGGTATAAAATTAGTCAATGGCTCATCGGCGATGACAACGCCGGCGGCGTGGACGGATGCATGGCGAGTGAGGCCTTCGAGCCTTTTACAAATATCGATTACTTTTCTTGTTTGCTCGTTTTGTTCGTAAGCTTGTTTTAACTTCGGCTCGGTATTTAAGGCTTTATCGAGTGTCATACCGAGGGAGTCGGGGACGAGCTTGGCTAATCTGTCGGCCTCGCTTAGTGGTACGCCGAGCACTCTGCAGATGTCACGGATAACGGCCCGGGCTTTCATTGTCCCGAAGGTTATGATTTGTGCGACATGGCCGTATTTCTGGCGGACATAGTCGATGATTTTGGCTCGGCCGTCTTGACAGATATCGATATCAATATCAGGCATTTCGTTGCGCTGCGGGTCCATAAATCGCTCGAAAAGCAGGTCGTATCGAATCGGGTCAACATCGCACAATCCGAGGCAGTACCCTACGAGTGTGCCTACGCCGCTGCCTCTTGCGCCTGCCGGGATGTTGTTTTCGTGGGCATAATTACAGAAGTCCCAGACGATAAGAAAATAGCTGGCGAAGCCTTTCGATTCGATTACGCCCAACTCCCTGTCGAGCCGTTCTTTTATTTTGTCTGTAATTTGGCCGTATATCTGCTCAGCCC
>CAYYFT010000167.1:0-3876 GCA_964471015.1 uncultured Pirellulales bacterium
CCTTGCAGGCTTGCGTGCCGGAATAATCAAATTCGCAGGCCTGGCCGATGATAATAGGGCCGGAGCCGATAATCATCACCTTTCTTATGTCGTCTCGTTTCGGCATTCAAAAATCTCCGTGTTCTGTCTATCGGTTGCGTATTAAACGAGCGTTTTACGATTAACGCAACCGATACGAGCTGCGCAACCGCAACCGGTAAATACAATTTGTTAGGGGGGATTAGACTATATAAAAATTGTGCTGTCAAATAAGAAAAGTTTATAAGGCAGGTAAGCAGGATTGATTTTTTAAGTAATCCCCATCTTCATAAGGTATTTTCTTTTTCTGCGAAATACGAGCTTCGGGCAAATGGTGCAGAGAGCACCCACGAAAAGCCAAGGTCAGTCGCTTTTTGCTTCCACCAGTCAAATTTTGCAGGCGGTATGTATTCGACGACTTCGAGTGAATCTTTCGATGGTTTTAGGTATTGGCCGATTGTGATTCTATCACAGCCGGCGTTACGCAAATCTTTTAAGACCTGTTCAACCTCGGCATCGGTTTCCCCTAATCCGAGCATAATCGAGGATTTTGTTGGGGTGTTTCTGTAAGTTTGCTTGGCCATTTTGAGCAGGTTTAAGGAGCGTTGATAGTTTCCGCCTGCTCTGGCTTTTTGGTATAAGGAAGGGACGGTTTCAATATTGTGCGCGAATACGAATGGCAACGCCTCGGCCAGAATTTCTATAGCCCGGGCCTGACAGTTGCGGAAGTCGGGCGTTAGTAACTCAAATTTTATCCCGTTAGACATATCTGGGTATTGGCAAAGTTTTTCCTTATTAGAAATACCCATTTTTTTCTCTTGGGAATGTCTAACGGGATTCACATCCGGGCATCTGCTTCTTACTTCGTTAATGCAATCGCGAAAATGGCCGGCACCGCCATCCGGTAAATCATCACGGTCAACGCTGGTGATTACGAGGTATTTAGCGTCCAATCGCTCTGCCATATCAGCTATTCTTGCCGGCTCGGTTGGGTCAGGCGGGTCGGGTTTGCCGCAGGTTACCGAGCAGAATTTGCAATTTCGTGTGCAGATGTTACCCAGAATCAGAACTGTTGCTGTGCCTCTTGACCAACACTCGCCTCGATTGGGACAGTTGGCATTGTGGCATATTGTATTTATGCCGAGAGAGTTTAAAGTTGCTTCCGTTGAATTGTATTCGGCACTTGTCGGCAGCGGTCTTTTCAGCCAGGGTGGCAGTTTTCGTCGCTCGTTCGATGTAGAAAAGTGTTTGATAAGCAATTGGGATAGTTTTTCTTTCATATCGGTCATTGAATGAAATTTGCCGGTTTCCGAATTGAAAACATCCTTGTTTTCAAAACGACGTCGGGAACCTTCGCATCCTGCTTCGGTTTCCTTCAGCACGGATGTCATTTCTACGCCGTCCAGGCCACACGGTATAAATAAATCGAAAATGCTCAGGTCGTTTTGAATGTTTATTGCCATGCCGTGATAAGTTGCAAATTTCGATACACGCACGCCGATAGAAGCGATTTTTCTATTCTTTACCCATAAACCTGGAAAACCTTTTCGTCTTTCAGCTTTGATGCCTAATTGTTCAAGCAGTTCAATGCCTATATCTTCGAGTTTTCTGATGTACTCGGTGATGCCTATGCCAAGCTCTTGCAGATTTAGAATCGGGTAAAAGACCAATTGGCCGGGATTGTGGGCTGTTGCGCCGCCGCCCCTGCGGATATCAACTACATCGATGTTCTGTTGTGCCAGAGCGCTGCGGTCGGTCAGCAGCTTGTTAGCACTTTGCCGGGCGCCGAGAGTAATGACAGGTGGATGCTCGGCGATTAAAACAGTATCAGGTATTTCGCCATAGCGTCTTTTATCGCGCAATTCGCACTGTTGCTGCAGGATATCTCGGTAGTCGGCAAGGCCGCAATCAATAATTCTGAGGCGATGGACGATGGACAATGGACGATGGACGAGATTTTCAGTTGCTGATTTCATAAGATTAATTTTAATCGCTGGTTGCACCGATTGCACGGAGTTATTTTTCACTGCAGAGCTTGCAAAGATAAACAAAAAGGGCTGGCTGAGCCAGCCCTTAATTCGCAAACCAATCGGTGTCAATCCACTTAATCCTTGCCGACGTAGATGATTACCTTTGTCGGGCATTTGTTCATAGCGGTCTTGGTTTGGTCATTCGGCTGATATTTATTGTAATCCAATCGTGCTAAATTATCTTCGACCGTAAATAAATCGGTTTGCTTGGCGCATAGGCCGCAGCCGATACAGCCGACCTTGCACATTGAGCGGGTAGTTTTGCCGTTCTCTTTACTGCTGCAGGCAACTGTCATTATATTTTCATAACTGAAGGGGACCATTTCAATCAGATTACGCGGACAGGCCTTCGAGCAGGCGCCGCAGCCGGTACACTTTTTGTAGTCCACTATCGCAAGGCCGTCAACAATAGCTAAAGCATCGAACTTGCAGGCTGCCACGCAGTCGCCGAAACCGAGACAGCCGAATTTACAGGCCTGCACGTTGACTAATGCGTTTGCGGATACGCACGTTGGTATCCCTTGGTATTTTGCGTAAGAGGTTTTATCTTCGGTATGCGCCCGGCAGTGCACGATTGGCCTTTTGGCGGGGCCTGACTCGCTGATTTGCAAATTCAGGATTTCTGCAATTTTCGCAGTAGTTTGCGCTCCTCCGGGTGCACATTTGCCGATTAGCTCAGGGTTTTTCAAAACGGCTTTAGCATACGACGCACATCCGGCGAAGCCACACGCTCCGCAGTCAAGTTTCGGCAGGACCTCGTGGATTTGCTCGACTTTCGGGTCGACCTCGACCTTTAGCTTTTCACTTGCAATCAAAAGTACCACCGCAAAGCCGCTGCCCAGTCCCAACATTGTCAGGCCGGCCGGCCAGGCGCTGTTCCATAGTTGAAAAATATCAGCTAAAATCATTGCAATGAAAAATTAAATGTCAAAAATTAAATATCAAAATTACATATCAAAATGCAAAATCATTTCTACTCTTGTAAGTGACGCAAAGCCTTTTATTTCTTTTTGAATTTTGCTTTGTCATTTTACATTTTGATTTTTACATTTTGCATTTTCTTATCTTATCATTCCTGCGAAACCCATAAATGCGAGAGTAAGCAGGCCTGCGGTAATCAACGTAATCGGTGCACCCTTAAGGCACTGCGGCACGTCGGCCAGATTTAGATTCTCACGGATGCCGGCCATAATACAAATGGCCATAGTAAAACCGATGCCTGCGCCAAAACTGAGCACCACCGCTTCCAGCAGATTGTCGATGCCCCAAAGGTTTATAAATAAACACAGTCCGAGGATTGCACAATTGGTTGTGATTAGCGGCAGAAATATGCCGAAGCTCTCATACAGAACAGGAAAGAATTTTCGCAGATACATTTCCACAAGCTGCACGGCGCCGGCGATAACCAATATGAAGCAGACGTATCGCGTAACCTCCAGGGGTGTGCCGAGCAGGATTAGGTGGTCAATCAGCCAGGTTAGTGTGCCGCTGAGAGTTACAACAAAGGTTACTGCGAGGCCCATACCGAAAGCCATATCTATTCGGCCTGATACGCCGAGATAGGGACAGATGCCGAGAAACTTGGTAAAAACAAGGTTGTTGATTATGACGATGGATATAAAACCCATAAGCAGAATGTTAAGTGTATCCATTATTTCGTATCCCGTATTTCGTATCTCGTATTTCGTTTTACAAGAGCGCTTCTGATTTGCGTACTTGTACTTTTTGTGTTTTTCATTTTATGTTTTTGCATTTCTTTTAGTGGTTACGTTAACCAGTCCCAGCAACAGCCCTAAAGTTATAAACGCTCCCACCGGCATACTCATCG
>CAYYFT010000168.1:0-3869 GCA_964471015.1 uncultured Pirellulales bacterium
CCGGCGGTGCAGTACATTTGTTCGTCGCGGCCAAGAGGCTTGGTCATACTATTGGCAAAAATTACAAGCGAAAGCGCTGCAATTATTAAGAAGACAAGAGTATTAGTAATTTTTGGCGACATCATATTTAATTTTAGATTTACGCAGCGGGTATTATTCTACCATTCAGCTAATTCGCCGAGTAGTTCCTCGACCAAATCCTTCATTGTCAGAATGCCGATGTGCCTTTCTCGGCCGGCGTGGGCGGTTCTCGTCCCGCCTCTCCGAGAGGCGGGGCTCGTAACCAAAATGATTTTTTGGTTTTCACTCTGCATAATATTTATTGCGTCTGAAATGATGGTATCGGCGGGGAGCTTTCGAATCGGCTTTATGAAATCACGCAAGTCAGTAAACCGCTCCGTTGAGCTTAAGGCTTCGTAAATATTTACAAAGCCGACTATATTCTCGGGCCGACGGTCATAGACCGGCAGACGAGTAAAAGCCGATTTCTTTAATTTGTTCAGCAAAACCGAACTATCAGAATTCACATCGACCATCTGAGCTTTATTAACAGGCGTCATCACTGCCCTTATACTAAGATGTGAGATATTTGCCAGGCGGTTTATGATATCGGTTTGGATGGGGCTGAGGAAACCTTCTTCTCGTGTTTCGTGAAAAATTGCTTCGATGTGAGGCCGTCGTGCGGCGGTTATTGCTGTTTTTGGGGAATCCGTTTTAGCGGCCAGTCGAGCGAAGGCGGCGGATATAAATTTGAGCAGGGGCACTATGCCGGACCAGCTAAAAAGTTTGTGAAATACAAATAAAACCGGTGCGATGTACGGCATAAGCAGATCGGCGCGATAAAAGAAGATATTTTTAGGAATCAGCTCTGAGCAAACGAAAAGCGTCGGTGCAGTTATAAGTGTTGCAAATAATTCAGCAGTGTGCTCAGCCTGCAGTTTGCTCAACAAAAGGAAAGTGACAATACTTGTAGTAAGATAGTATGTGAGATTGGTAGCTATTAACATTGAGATAAGCAGAGCGGGGCTGTCACGTAAAATCCTGCCAAGGATGACAAATAATAATCGCCTCTTTTCAATACCAAGCCGCAATCGAAGTCGGCTGAGCTGATACATGCCCGTTTCGGCGCCGGCGAAAAGGCCGGAAAGAATAACCATAAACACGGCTATTACTATTAAAATTATCTTATTGGTCATCAGGCGGCAGCGGCTCCAGGGTTAATATTAGTGTTTCGATTCGGTGCTTTCGCACTTGCTCGACAGTGAACTTTAAGTTTTTCAGGTGAGCGATGTCACCGGCTTTTGGTATTTTTCCGAGGGCGGCGGTTACGAGGCCGCCGACTGTTGAGACCCTCGCTGCTTCGGGTTCGATACCGAATGCTCCGGCCCAGTCGTGAATAGAAAGGTTGCCTGCCAGCCGGTATTCAAAAGGGCCTATCTGCTCGATGTGTTCAATACCGTCTGTAAGCTCAATGGGGCCAAGTAACTCTTCAACAATATCCTCGAGACGAACCGAACCTGCGATGCCGCCATATTCATCCACGACTATTGCGGTGTCGGTATGAGTCTGACGAAAGAATTCAAGCAGGGATTCGACTGTCTTTTGTTCAGGGACGAAATGGACCTGCTGAACAAGCTTGTCCAATGGTGTATTCGGCCTAAGTAAGAGCCGGCGAAGGTCGACCATTCCAACTATATTATCAATTGTTCCGACATATACAGGCAGTTTTGTCAGGTGATTTTTCAGCATCATTTTGCGTATATTTTGCGGCGCATCCGTGACTGCACAGGCGAGCATATCCACCCTCGGCCGCAGACAATCGCGAACCTTGAGAAAGCCAAGCTCGATAATTTCGGTTAGAAGTTTATTTTCATCAGTGGTAATTAGTCCTCGTTTTTGCACTTGTTTGATGAGCGATTTGAATTCGTCTGTGGTTACCGGCTTTGGAGTCTTCACCGGCCCGAGCAACAGTCGCAGGGCCGGCTCTACTATTAAAAATCGGAAGATAAATACGAGAGGTGTAAAAATTTGGAGGCATAAAAAGGCCGGCAGCGCGGCGGCGACGCTGAGAGATTTTGAGTTTGTGTAGGCCAGGGACTTGGGCAGTATTTCACCGAAGAGCACCAGTAGACAGAAGCTAAGCAGAGCGGTAACCGCTGCGGCCGTTACGCCGATTTGCTGCTCGAGTCTGACCGTAAGAACACTGGCGAGGGCGAAAAAGAGAACGTTAACGGTCATATTTCCAAACAAGAGACAGCTGAGCAATCGGCTTGGTTCGCTCAAGAGCCTTGCGGTCAGGTTTTGCAGCTTGTGTCCGGATTTCCGCAGCAGATTGATTTGCCTTCGAGAGAGGTTAAAAAAGGCGGTCTCCGAACCTGAAAAAAAAGCGGAAGCGATAAGCAGCAGTAACATCAATATAATATGGCCGACATTTTGGTAAACTTGAGCCACTATTTGCTATTGCCTTAGTGCGATTTGGGCAGCGTTATTTTGAATGTTGTTCCCGTATCTGGTTCGGATTCGACCGAAACGGAGCCTCCGTGGTCATTTATTATCCTTTTGACAAAGAGAAGACCGAGTCCGGAACCTGAGTGTTGTGACGGCGATTTTTCGTCCGCCTTGGTAGTGAAAAACGGTTGGAAAATCTTTTTCAAGTCAGCAGGTTCAATTCCGCAGCCGGTGTCGGTGAGCTCTATCTGGACCGCATTGGCAGTGTCCCGTGCTTCGATGGTTAGAATACCGCCACGGGGCAGCATTGCGTCGCGGGCATTAAGAATTAAATTCATTAAAACCTGTTGAATCTGAACTGGTATGGCCCAAACTGTCAAATCCTCCGGGATTTGTATATTTACAGTTATACCATCTTTTGCAAAATCCCGGCACAAACAGGTAAAAATTTCTTCAACCAAAGTAATCAAGGGGGTGATTTTCTTCTCCTGCGTCTGGCCATTTGCGACGGCGAGCATACTTTGCATAATTTTGGAGGCGTGCTCACAGTTGCGGACGACTTTTTTAAGCGCCTTTTCGGATAAGAGCTTATCATCAGGATTTTTCAGGGCAAGAGCTGCGAAATTAGCCAGAGGCGTGAGTAAATTATTGATTTCGTGTGCGACCATATAGGTAGCGGTGCCGATGTTGGCAAGGGCCTGGAGGTGAGTGAGTTGGGATTTTAAGGCATCGTTCTGCTGTTGCTGATTTGCGAGGTGTTTGTGTAAAGAAAAGCGTTTTTCAATTATCCTTGTCAACGTTTGCTCCTGCTAATTTAATGTTTTTCCGCCTTGGGCGGATAAAAAGCGAATAGTATTTGGCAGTTAATTATTATCCACGGAAGCCGCCGGCTTACAAGTATCTATATCGACCTTCAGTGCGGTTTTTCTTGAGCTGTGGGGAAAGAGAGAGGAAAAACAGTCTATAAACAAAAGGGTGCCGGATTTTACGGCAGCCGAGTGGCAAAGCTATGCGCATAACACAGGGGCATCAGGTAACAACACCTGATGCCCCTGTCACGCATTTATCCTGTTTGCATCATCTGCGAAGGAAATATCAAGCTGTCAAAGTCGGTTTTACTCACAGCCTTCGAGCCAATTGTCGGCCCATATAGCAAAATCTTCGAAGTTGACGCAGCCGTCACCGTTCAGGTCGCCGAGCGGTAATGGGCCGTCCGAGCTGACAACCGGTGCAAGCAGCCAGGGGCAGTAATCGACGTATTCGGAGACGGCGTCACCTAATCCGTCCTCATTCTTCATCGTTGAAACGTCATAGCACGTCGTGCCGTCGGTCTCGTCCGTCCCGCAGGGATCATTTGGCCCGCTGACATCACCCCACCAGTTGTACTCAGCATTAAAGACAGTAGTTGTATCATCATGGGC
>CAYYFT010000169.1:0-3868 GCA_964471015.1 uncultured Pirellulales bacterium
TTCTGCAGGTAGCCGCCAACTTCCGGCGATACAAACAGCTCGATGCGTTTTATATGGTCTTTTGATGCCGAAAGATTTAACATTCGAATAATCTCAATAGCCAGTGATTCATGGCTTTTAATAAAACCCGCACCCCCGCAGTGTGGACATGCCAGATAGGTGGTCGACCGCAGCGAAGGACGCATTCGCTGGCGGGTCATTTCCACCACACCGAACCTGCTTATCCTCAATATTCTCGAACGGGCACGGTCGGCTTTGACAGAGCTGCGAAAAGCCTTCTCAACTTCCCTGCGGTGTCTCTCGCTGCGCATATCAATAAAATCGCAAATTATTAATCCACCAAGGTCTCGCAGTCTAAGTTGCCGGGCTATTTCCGGCGCCGCTTCCATATTGGTTTTGTAAGCGGTCTGCTCGGCACTTTGGCTCTTCCGGTATCGACCACTGTTGACATCTATTGACACCAGCGCCTCGGTTTGCTCGATTATAATTGAACCACCACTTTTAAGGGCTACCGTGCGAGACTGAACTTTAGTGATTTCATCTTCGATTCGATATTTGTGGAAGAGCGGAACTTTGCTGTCGTAATACGTTACTCTTTGTCTCAAACGCGGCATTGCTATCAAAAGAAAATCCCTTATCTTGCGAACAACACTTTCCGAATCACATACTATCTTGTCTATCTTACTGTTAAAAACGTCCCTCAGTGTTCGAGTAACCAAATCGGACTCCTGGTAAAGCCCACTCGGTGCCTTTTCGGTTTCTATCCGTTTTTCGATAGCAACCCACAATCGTTTAAGATACCTCAAATCGTTTTGAATATCCCTTTTTGAGCATCCTTGTCCTGCTGTTCGGATAATAAAGCCCATCCCTTTAGGCGGCTTGATTTCATCAAGAATCTGATGTAGTCTCACCCGTTCATCATCATCTTCAATCTTGTGAGAAATCCCGAGCTTTCGCATCCACGGCATCATAACCAGGAACTTGCCCGGCAAAGCAAGATATGTGCTAAGGGTCGGCCCCTTGGTGTTCATTCCTTCTTTCGTTACTTGAACAACGAGTTCCTTACCCTTATGAAGACACTTCTGGATAGGCAGCCGCTCCTTTAGCGATTTCCTCCGGCCAACATTTTCGATAGAGTTGCCGCCAGCCCCGGAAAAATAACGAGGATGCAGGTCGCTGATATGAAGGAAACCGTTCCTTCCTGTCCCACAGTCTATAAATGCCGCCTGTATCCCGGATTCAATGTTCACTACCTTTCCTTTGTAAATATTGCCGACGCGGCTGCTCAGGCTCGCCCTTTCCACATACAGCTCTTCAAGCGAGCCGTCTTCGACTACTGCCACCCTGCACTCTTCGCTCTCTGCCACGTTTATAAGCATCTCTCTTGCCATTGTTTTACCCTCACGTATCGCGGTTTTGCATCTTGTCAATAGCGAACGGCAATTCACCAACTTGCCATTGTACTCTCGTACGCCTAATCGGCGCCGACAGCATACCATAGTCCAGCTCCAGCAGCTTCAGAATCTCATCAATGCGTATCGAACCAGCCTTTACTGTTTTGCACTCAACGGCTATACCTGTGTCGGCAAATTCAATCGATTTCAGGAAAGGCCTAACATCCACGTTTTTGAATCTCGAATTTTTGGGACCCATTCGCCGCTGAAGATTAAGATTTTCACTTACCAATAAACGTTTAATCCTGCTCCTTAACTTTTCGTTCAGATATTCTTCCCGCACCGCAAACACATACACAGCCAGGCACGGGTGGATTGAGGTCTTTGCTTTCGCAGGCCTGGCTGTAAGCAGCTCAAAACCATCAGGTAGTCGCTCCGAAAATCTGTTTTTCACTGAAGAGCATAAATCACTTATGCTCTTACATTCCGGTGCTGCTATCTGAAGACAAAGCAAATCGTCATCAACTTCAATCCCTACGCTTCTCGGCAAAGGCAGGGATAGCTTCGGACGAGGATTGAATCCCTCACTATACAGGACTTTTATACCTGCTCGGACACAAGCTCGCTGAAAGACCCTGACAGTTTCAGCGTGCGATAAGAATCTCAGATTACCCCTGACCTTGAATTCAATCAGCACCAAGATAGTTTCGTTTGAAACGGTTATGTATCTATCTCCCTAATCTCTAATTTGCTTTTCGTCAGAAAGCTTCGGGCAGAATTTTTCTCGCAGCATCACGCAGATAGCTTGAAATCTGCCTTTCGGTATTCATACCAAGCACTTCTCTCGCTACATTATTGCAGTCTTCTATCGTAACCGAGCGAATAATTTGTTTTATTTCCGGTATCATCGGCGGAGTAAGTGAAAGCGTCCGCACTCCCATTCCCAGCAGCAGCATAATATACTCCGGCTCAGAGGCCATTTCTCCGCAGACACTAAGCTCTATTTGCGCTTTGTGCGCATCTTGAATAACCGTCCTGATAAGCCGCAGCACCGCAGGGTCCACCGATGAATACAGTGTGGAAACTAATTCATTACCCCTGTCGACAGCCAGAGTATATTGAATAAGGTCGTTCGTTCCAATGCTGAAAAAATCGGCATCTCTCGCAAGTGTAGAGGCCGTCAAAGCCGCAGACGGCGTCTCAATCATCACCCCTATCTTAATATCTCTATTGTATGCTATAGATTCTTCATCAAGGTCTTCCATAACGTCACGCAAAATCATCTTCGTCTGCATCATTTCCTGAAGGTTCGTAATCAACGGAAACATTATCTTAACCTCGCCGAGAACCGAGGCCCGCAAAATTGCGTGCAGTTGTGCTTTGAACATCATAAGGTTCTGCAGGCAAAATCTAATCGACCGAAGCCCCAAAAATGGATTTGGCTCGGGTGCAAAACGTTTCCTTTGTGTATATTTATCTGCCCCAAGGTCCACTGTCCTTATTATCACCGGACGATGCTTGAAAACATGGACAGTTTCAGCATAAGCTTGATAATGGTCTTCTTCTGTAGGTTCGCTTGGCCGGTTGAGATATAAAAACTCTGTCCGGTATAATCCTATACCCTCTCCGCCTTTTTGCAAAACCAGCTCCGCCTCATCTGGAAATTCTATATTGCCTAACAATGTTATTCTCACACCATCCCGGGTTACAGCCGGCTTTTCTTTTATTGCATCGAGTCTATGCTCAAGTTCTGCAAATTCGAGTGAATATTCTTCATACTGCCGGATTGTCTCATCATCCGGACTTACAATGACAATGCCTCGATTCCCATCAATGATGACGGTATCCCCGCCGCTGGTCATCTCTGTAAGGTCCTCCAGCGCCACCACTGCCGGAATACCAAGTGACCGCGCAACAATAGCCGTATGGCTTGTTCGTCCGCCCGCATCGGTAGCAATGCCTTTTACAAATTTCCTGTTAAACCCTGCAGTTTGGGTAGGACTCAAGTTTCGGGCAACAACCGCGACCTCTTCGGTCAAATGCTCAACATCTTCACGCTTGCCGCCGAGAAGCTGCTTGAGCAGACGTCTTTCAATATCGTAAATATCCGCTGCACGTTCGCTGATGTAAGCGTCTTTGACTTTGGTAAAATGTGATGCAATCTCCCGCAGCGTCACCGAAACTGCGTACTCGGCCGTCACCGATTCCGAATGGATCAAATCCGTTATCCTCTTCCGCAAACTCCTGTCACGCAGAAAACGCAAATGAACAGCAAAGATATCCTTTATTTTACGTTGTTCTATTGTCTTTTGCTCTGCTTCCAGTTGGGTTAACTCGTCGGCTGCAGTCCTAAAGGCGTTCCTCGCCCGCTGAATCTCTATCATTCGCTGTGTCGGCTTTACGGAACGCCGGGGAATTCGATAATCTTCGGAATCAATAATCAGCGATTTGGCAATGGTAATACCCGGCGAAAC
>CAYYFT010000170.1:0-3808 GCA_964471015.1 uncultured Pirellulales bacterium
TCCTCATCAAGCATATGGCCAAAACGGTATTTTTTGGTCCTGAGATAGTCGATATTGTGCTTGCCGGGCTTAGCCTTTAACGGTACCTGCTCGACAATTTTTATGCCATACACTTCAAGGCGATTTATCTTCTTCGGATTGTTGGTCAGTATTCGTATTTTCCTGAGCCCCAAATCACGGCAGATTTGTGCACCAATTCCATAGTCCCGCTTGTCAGCCAAAAAGCCCAACCTCAGATTGGCCTCAACGGTATCCAGTCCCTGCTCCTGAAGTTTATAAGCCCGCAGTTTATTCGTCAGGCCGATGCCTCTGCCTTCCTGCCTGAGATAAATCAACGCCCCTTTGCCAGCCTTTTCAATCATCTCCATTGCGGTTATTAATTGATAGCCGCATTCACACCTCTGCGAATGAAATAAATCGCCCGTCATACATTCCGAATGCACTCTTACCAGAACCGGCTCGGCATGTTCGATGGGACTGCCGTTCTCATCAAGCTCACCAACGCTGCCTTTGCACAATGCCAGATGCGGCTCCGGAGAAGTTATGCTCTCGTAAGCAATGAGCTTAAATTCCCCGTAGTCGGTAGGCAAAGTTACATGCTCGATTCGTTTGATTTGGCTCTCGCGCTGGAGACGGTATTCTACAAGTTTTGCAATCGAAGCGATTTTAAGATTGTGTTTTTCGCAGAATTTGAGCAGTTGCGGCACTCGTGCCATTGAGCCGTCTTCGTTCATAATTTCGCAGATGACACCAGCCGGCTTCAGGCCAGCCAACCGCATCAGGTCAACCGCTCCCTCAGTCTGACCCGCTCGAACCATGACACCACCCTTACGCGCTCGGAGTGGAAATATATGGCCGGGACGAACAAGGTCGGCGGCTTTCGACTTATCGGCAATTGCAACCTGAATCGTCTGTGCCCTGTCGGCTGCGCTGATACCGGTGCTTACACCCTCAGCGGCATCAATACTGACGGTAAAGGCCGTTTCGAACCGGGCTGTATTTTCAACCGTCTGAGGATAAAGACCAAGCGAATCACATTTCTCAGCCGCCAATGGCAGACAAATAAGACCACGGCCGAATTTGGCCATAAAGTTGATAATCTCCGGCGTTACCTTCTCAGCAGCGCAAACGAGGTCGCCTTCGTTCTCACGGTCTTCGGCATCAACAAGGACAACCATCCTGCCTTTGCGAAGCTCCTCTATAATTTGCGGTATTTCACTAAATCGCATTTTCGTATTTCGTATTGCGCTAACCGGCGGTAAATACTATTCGCTAATTATTCTACCCGTGCTGCTCAATATAGCGGCTTCCGTTGCGAATGTAAATAAGAGTTGCCAGAATAGCGGCCCCCGCAGCCGACCACCATAGGACACGTAGGAACCAAATCCAGCCCGGTAAAAAAGCGGAAATCTCAGGAGCAATCAGAATCCCCGCCACCATCGACAATTGCAGGGCTGTGGCAATCTTGCCGATTAACGCAGGAGCGATAAGAAGCCGCGAAGTGATAAAATAAATAATCACAAAACCAATCAGCAAAAACAGGTCTTTGCCGATTATCAAAACCACAACCGTCGTCGGCAGCAGGAAACCGTCAACGTGGCCCCGCTGCGAGGCCAACAGCAGGCACGCAGAGGTCATAAGCAGCTTGTCCGCCGTCGGGTCCAGAAACGAACCGAGTTTCGTAATCTGTTTTTTTTTACGAGCAAGAAAACCATCAATTGCGTCGCTGGCTGCCATAACCAAAAAAATGAAAGTCGCAGCATACCGCATTGCATCGCGCATCGACTCGCTAAGCGCAGCATCATTTATCTTCAGCATACAACTGACAAACGGAACTATCAGCAGTATCCGAACAATCGTAATTCGACTGGCCCAACTCAGCTTCATATAAGCACCTTCGTCATTCTGAGCGAAGCGAAGAATCTGCTACACGCTATACGCTATTTTATAACCGAGAACTCCCATTAAGCAAGAAAATAGAGACTACTTAATTTACTTGATGTAAACTTTCGGAGCGATATAATCGCGAAGGTTTTTGAAGGCACAAAAATGACTAAGCTGAGCGTTAATCTAAATAAAATCGCATTGTTGCGGAACCAGCGTGATATTGGAATACCGAGTGTAATAGAGTCGGCTAAGACCGTCATCAAAGCCGGCGCGTATGGCATAACGGTTCACCCTCGGCCGGACGAACGCCACATAAAATATGCTGATGTTTATGAACTGGCTGAGATAACGACCGTTGAATTTAATATAGAGGGCAACCCATTTCTCGGCAGGTATATGGAGATTGTCAGCGAGGTCAGGCCGGACCAGGCCACCTTAGTGCCGGATACACCGGATGCCAACACGTCCGACCACGGCTGGAATCTGGAGGCCGACAAAGAAAAAATCAGCCCTGTCATTAAAGAGTTGAAGGCGATGGGCATTCGTGTTAGTCTTTTTATGGACCCTGACGTTGCCGGTATTATGATGGCCAGGGAAGTTGGGGCCGACCGTATTGAGCTGTACACAGAACCATACGCCAGAACTTTTCGAACCGGCGAAAGCGTGGATGAGATTTTACAACACTATGCGCGTGCGGCTCGTGCCGCTGGAGGTGCCGGTCTCGGCGTCAATGCCGGGCACGATTTGAACCTTAACAACCTTGGAAAG
The DNA here is from genome assembly GCA_964471015.1 of uncultured Pirellulales bacterium. Lineage (GTDB taxonomy): Bacteria > Planctomycetota > Phycisphaerae > Sedimentisphaerales > Anaerobacaceae > CAYYFT01. Next base: position 2,656 of record CAYYFT010000170.1, read on the forward strand.
TTCCTTGCCGAAGTTCCCGGTGTACTTGAAGTCTCTATCGGCCATGCGCTGATAGCTGAAGCTCTTGAGATGGGGCTTTATAATACGGTGAAAGAGTATTTGAAAGTGCTGCGTGAGAGCACAAGCACATAAGAAAAAGTCATATAGGAGAATGAGATGTTTACAGGGGCAATGGTGGCGCTCGTAACGCCCTTTCAGGACGGCGAGATTGACTTTCGAACGCTCGACGAGCTTATCGATTTCCAGGTGGAAAACGGAATAGATGCAATAGCTCCCTGCGGCACAACAGGGGAATCACCTACCCTAAGTCACCCGGAGCACAAAAAGGTTATCGAAAGAGTAGTTAAGGCAGTGGGCGGAGCAGTGCCGGTAATCGCCGGTGCCGGCTCAAACTCGACCGCCGAGGCCATTGAACTGACTGCATTTTCGAAAAAGGTCGGCGCCGATGCCACGCTGCAGGTCTGCCCATACTACAACAAACCAACACAGGAAGGTTTTTATCAGCATTTCAAAGTAATAGCGGAAGAGGTCGATTTGCCGATAGTGTTGTACAACATACCGGGTCGATGCGGCGGGACCGGCCTAACGGCCGAGACTGTTGCGCGGTTAGCTGAAATTGAGAATATCGTCGCAATCAAAGAGGCGAGCGGCAAGTTGGATATGGCCAGCGAAATTGCAACCAGCTGTGATATGACCATCATCTCGGGCGATGATTCCCTTACGCTGCCAATCGCTTCGGTCGGCGGCAAGGGGGTCATCAGCGTTGTGGCAAACATAGTCCCTGCCGACGTCAAAGCAATGACCGATTTAATTCTCGAAGGCGATTTTACCTCGGCTCTGAAATGGCATAAGAAGCTCTTTGCGCTGAGCAAGAATATGCTCGGCCTGGCGACCAATCCAATACCTATCAAGGCGGCAATGTCGATGCTGAATATGGCACCGGAAGAGCTGCGACTGCCAATGACACCGATGGACGAGAGCAAAAAAGTGATTCTGCGACAAACACTAAAGGACTACGGCCTGCTAAACTAACAGCCTTGGTGTTTGAGCCAGCTCTGCGCATCGTTATAGGCCTGCAAGGTGGAAGAAATCATATTGCTGACGGTGTGATTTTCTCTCAAATACTGCTGTGCTGCTGTGGCGATTTGTTGCG